>JBDTCA010000359.1:0-2920 GCA_039923815.1 Caldimonas sp.
AGCCGGCCGAGGCGCGGCGGCGGGCACTGGCACAGGCCAAGGTGCAGCTCGGCACGTCGATGCGCTTTGTCGGCCAGCAGTGCATCCAGCTCCACGGCGGCATCGGCGTGACCGACGAGTACGCGGCCAGCCATTACTTCAAGCGGCTCACGGTCATCGAGATGACCTTCGGCGACACGATGTTCCAGCTCGGCGAAGTCTCGCGCCGCATGCAGGACAGCGCCGGCGTGTTCGCCTGAAGGCCGAAGCGCGGCCGATGACGGCTTTCGGCCTGACGGCTGTGCGCGGCCTCGAGGTCGGCCACTTCACCGACCCGCGCCGGCCGACCGGCTGCACCGTCGTCCTGGCGCGGGACGGCGCCGTCGCCGGCGTCGATGTCCGCGGCGCCTCGCCGGGAACGCGCGAGACCGACCTGCTCGATCCCGTCAATGCCATCGACACCGTGCACGCCGTCGTGCTCGCCGGCGGCAGCGCCTTCGGACTCGATGCGGCGAGCGGCGTCATGCGCTGGCTCGACGAGCGCGGCATCGGCATGAAGATCGGCGCCCTCAACGTGCCGATCGTGCCGGCCGCGATCCTCTTCGACCTCTGGGTCGGCGACGCGCGCATCCGACCCGACGCGGCGGCCGGCTACGCCGCCTGCGACGCCGCCAGCCGCGATGAATCCGGCGAAGGCAACGTCGGTGCCGGCGCCGGTGCCAGCGTCGGCAAGCTGTTCGGCATCGACCGGGCGATGAAGGGCGGCCTCGGCACCGCCCACGTCGCGGCCGGTGGCATCACGGTGGCGGCGCTGGTCGCCGTCAACGCCATCGGCGACGTGGTCGATCCCGCCACCGGTCAGGTGATCGCCGGCGCCCGCAGCGAGGACGGCTCGGGCCTGGCCGACATCATGGCGACGCTCAGGCGCGGCGAGTGGCCGGCGCGATTGCGGCCGCAGGTCGAGGCCGGCGCGGCGACGACGATCGCCGTCGTCGCCACCGACGCCGTGCTCACCAAGGCCGAAGCCACCAAGGTCGCGCAGATGGCGCACGACGGCCTCGCCCGCAGCATCGACCCCGTCCACACGATGGGCGACGGCGACGTCGTCTTCGCGCTCGCCACCGGCGCCAGCGGCCTGACCGCTTCGCCCACCATCGTCGGTGCCCTCGCTGCCGACGTGCTTGCCGAGGCGGTGCTGCGGGCCGTGCGCGCGGCGGTGGGCATCCACGGCGCCGGCCTGCCCGACCTGCCCTGCGCCGCCGATCTCGAGGCATCGCCCGGTGCGCTACGCTGAGCGCACACCAGAACAATCCCACTTCCGGAGACACCGCATGACCCATCCGACCCGCCGCCGCCTGCTTCTGACCGCGCTCGCGGCCAGCGCCGGCTCCCTCGCCGCCTGCGCCACCCGACCCGCCGCCTCCGACATGACACCCATCGTTTTCGTGCCGGGCAATGGCGACACCGCGGCGCTGTGGATGACGACGATCTGGCGCTTCGAGTCGAACGGCTGGCCGCGCGACCGGCTCCACGCGATCGACCTGCCCTACCCGCTTGCCCGCGACGACGACAGCAAGCCACAACCCGGCCGCACTTCCACGGCCGAGCACACCGCCTACCTCGCCGCCGAGGTGAAGAAGGTGCTGGCGCGCACCGGCGCCAAAAAGGTGGCGCTGGTCGGCAACTCGCGTGGCGGCTACCCGATCCGGAACTTCATCGCCAACGGTGGCGGCGCGGCCGTGGTCTCGCATGCGGTGCTGTGCGGCGTGCCGAATCACGGCGTCAACTACGACACCACGACGCGACTCGGCAACGAATTCAACGGCGCCGGCCCGTTCCTGACCGGCCTGAACGCACCGCGCGACGGCAGCGGCAACGAGACCACGCCCGGTGTCGCCTGGATGACGATCCGCTCCGACAACAACGACAAGTACGCGCAGCCGACCGACGCCTGGCTCGGCAACCGCGGCATCGCCACCAATGTCAGCTACGACGGCCCGGCACTGAAAGGCGCCGAGAACGTCGTCATTGCCGGCATCGACCACCGCGAGACCGGCTTCAGCGCCAAGGCGTTCGCGCCGATGTTCCGCTTCATCGCCGGCCGGCCGGCCATGACGCTGGACATCAAGCCGGAGGCGACCGTCGTGCTGAACGGCACCCTGAGCGGCCTCGGGCTCGACAACCGCACCGGCAACTTCGCCACCAACCTGCCCCTGGTCGGCGCCAGGCTCGAGGTCTACGGCATCGACGCTGCCACCGGCGAGCGCATCGGCGCCGCACGACACCGCAAGACCATCGATGCCGACGGCCGATGGGGCCCGTTCACCACGGGCCCTCAAGAGCGGCTCGAGTTCGTGATCTCCGCGCCGGGCTACGCCACGACGCACATCTATCGCTCGCCGTTCCCGCGCTCGTCGGAGATCGTCAGCCTGCGACCCGAACGCGTCATCGATGCAGAGCGAGACGCCAAGGCCATCGTCGTGCTGACGCGACCGCGCGGCTACTTCGGCCTGCCGCGCGACCGCATCGTGCTCGACGGCATCAGCCCGCCGGCCGGCATCCCGACCGGCGTCGCCGGCGTCGCCTCGGCCCGGCTGAAGCTGGCCGACGCCGCGAGTCGCGCCGTCGTGGGTGAGTTCAACGGCGAGCGCATCGTCGGCCGGACCTGGCCTGCGGCCGACGGCCAGGTCACCGTACTCGAGCTCACCGGTTGAGGCTCGGCCAGCTTCTTTTCTCGCAGGGCTTCGGCACGAGGCGCGAGTGCGGCGCGCTCATCGCCCACGGCCTCGTCGAGGTCGAAGAAGTGAACGCGGACGACGGCAGCGCGCCGCTCGCCGTCGACGATCCCGACCACGACGTCGGCGATCCGACCGGCCGCTGGTTCCGCGTTCGCGGCGAGCGCTGGCCGTATCACGCGCAGGCGCTCATCGTGCTGAACAAG
>JBDTCA010000360.1:0-39928 GCA_039923815.1 Caldimonas sp.
GAGGCCTGCATGAGCTGGTCGTTCGGCGTCGAGTTCGTCATGCCGAGGTTGTCGAATCGCGGTTGCACCGTGCTGCCCGAGCGGAACTCGCGGCACGTCGACTCGTCGGGGATCATGACCATGTAGCCCGACGGAAAGCGCATGCGCATGGCGTCGGCGATGCGGATCGAGAGGTCGATCGGAGCCACGTTCGACTGGTAGCTCAGCCGGTTCTTGGCGTCGTAGACCGAGTAGCAGTTGGCTTCGGCGACGGCCGGCAACAGGACCGCGGCGATGAGGGTCAGGCAGGAGGTGATGCGCATGGTGTGATGCCCGGTTCGTTAAAGCCGTGTGAGGAAGCGCGAAACATAGCGCGAGATGCCGCGCTTGTCATGCACCGCCGGGCGGGCCGGAGTCGATGACGGCACCGCCGAGACAGATTTCACCGTCGTAGAGCACCGCCGACTGCCCCGGCGTCACCGCCCACTGCGGCGAGTCGAAGGCCAGCTCGAGGCTGCCGTCGGCACCGGCCGCGACCACGTCGCATGGCGCGTCGGCTTGCCGGTAGCGCGTCTTGGCGGCGCAACGCCCGGGCGGCGGCGGCGTCCCCGCGATCCAGCTCGCGTCGGCGGCGAAGAGCCGGCTCGCGAGCAGCCACGGGTGGTCGTGGCCCTGCACCACCTGCAGCACATTGCGGGCGAGGTCCTTGCGGGCCACGAACCAGGGCGCGTGGTCGCTGCCGCCCGGGCCTGCGCCACGCTCCTTCACGCCGCCGATGCCGATGCCCTTCCTCTGCCCCAGCGTGTAGAACGAAAGGCCGACGTGCTCGCCGATCGTGCGGCCGCGGTCGTCCTCGATCGCGCCCGGTGTGTGGGCGAGGTAGCGGTTGAGGAATTCGCGGAACGGCCGCTCGCCGATGAAGCAGATCCCGGTCGAGTCCTTCTTCTTCGCGTTCGGCAGGCCGATCTCTGCGGCGATGCGGCGGACTTCGGTCTTTTCGAGCTCGCCGATCGGAAACAGCGTGCGGGCGAGCTGTCGTTGATTCAGCCGGTGCAGGAAATAGCTCTGGTCCTTGCTGGCGTCGAGCCCCTTCAGCAGTTCGAAGTGGCCACCTGCGGCTTCGCGAACACGCGCGTAGTGCCCGGTGGCGATTCGCTCGGCGCCGAGCCGCACCGCATGGTCGAGGAAGGCCTTGAACTTGATCTCGGCGTTGCAGAGCACGTCGGGGTTGGGCGTGCGGCCGGCGCGGTGCTCGCGCAGGAACTCGGCGAAGACGCGGTCCTTGTAGTCGGCCGCGAAATTGACGTGCTCGAGTTCGATGCCGATGACGTCGGCCACGCTCGCGGCGTCGATGAAGTCCTGGCGCGACGAGCAGTAGGGATCTTCGCCGCCCGCGTCGTCGTCTTCCTCCCAGTTCTTCATGAAGATGCCGACGACCTCGTGGCCGGCGCGCTTGAGCAGCCAGGCGGTGACGGCCGAATCGACGCCGCCCGAGAGGCCGACGACGATGCGCTGCGGGCGGGGGCTCTGCGGCTGCATGCGGCTAGTATTTCATCCGCTGTGCCGACGCGTTCCCGCCTTCTTCGCTACGCCTCGGTCGGTGCCGTCGCTACCGCCGTGCACTACGCGCTGCTGGTGGCGCTCGTCGAGAACCGGCTGCTGGCCGCGCCGCTTGCCGCCGCGGCGGGTGCCTGGCTCGGCGGCCAGGTCGCCTTCGTCCTCAATGCCCGGTTTACGTTTGAGGGCGCCGCACTGACGTTCGCGTCGTGGTGGCGCTTCCAGGTGACCGCTTCGATCGGCGCCGCCCTGAGCTTCGTGCTGGTGGCCGCAGGCATCCGGCTCGGCGTCCACTATCTGCTCGCGCAAGCCGTGGCGACGCTCGTCGCCATGCTCGTCACCTACGAGATCAATCGGCGCTGGAGCTTCGCAGCGCCCACGCCGGTCCGACGCTGACGCCGGCGGCGGCGAGGTCGGCGGCGAAGAGGTCGCTGTCCAGATACGCGGCCTCCCGTCGGCGTGCCGCGGCAATCGGATCCTTGCCGTCCAGCGCAGCTGCGCTGCAGGGGTGGCAGAACAGCAGCCCGCCTTCGGCCGGCGCCGCGGCCAGCCAGTCGACGACGCGCTCTCGATAGCCGGCCTCGAAGTCGTAGGCGCCGAGCAGGGCGCCGTTGTGGCGCAGGCCGCGCTGGCGCAGTTCGGCTTCGAGGGCGCGGCCGCCGGTCGCTTCGATCACCCGCCGCTTGAAGCCGGCGCCGGGGCCGACTAGGTGGCCGGTGTTGCGCACCGCAGGCGGGGTTCCAAAGCGCGCCACGCCGTCGAGCACGACGGCGCGCACACCGGGCAGGTGATGGACGTGCTGGTGGCCGTCGACGAAGTCGGGCTCGTGGCCGGTGGCTTCGGTGAAGGCGTCGACCTGGGCCTGCCATTCGTCGGCCAGGGCAGCGAGCGGCAAGGCGCCGAGATGGGCGAGCACGATGAGCTTGCCCAGGCCCGGAAAGACCGGCCAGCGCGCCGCGAGCGCGGTGCTGAGCGGCGCACCTTCGCCGAGGTTGAAGTGCAGGCCGGTCTCGAGACCGCTGAGCGCCTCCGCCTCGTGCCGCCAGAGCGTCCCGGTGGTCACGCACGAGGCCGAAGTCAATCGCCCCGCGGCGGCCAGGTCGGACGCCGTGTCGGCCGCGCCGGCGACGAGGCCGATGTCGTCGGCGCAGATGCCGAGAACGCGTCCGGCGCCGCGGTTCGGAGCGCTGGCAGCGGCGTTCATCGGCCGGGTCACCAGCGCGGCGGCGTCACGACCGGTTCGGCGCCGCTGTCGTGGCCGACGAGATAGACCGGCCGCTGCTTGACCTCGTCGAAGATGCGGCCCACGTATTCGCCGAGGATGCCGATCGAGAGCAGCTGCACGCCGCTGAAGAACATCGCGCTCACGGCCAGAGTGGCCCAGCCGGGAACGCTGTCGCCGGTGGTGAAATGCTCGATGACGATCCAGGCGCCGCCGAGCAGCGAGCAGACGGCGATGGTGGCGCCGACCGCGCTCCACAGGCGCAACGGCGTGTTCGTGAAGGCGGTGACGCCGGTGACGGCCAGGCGCGACAGGCTGCGCATCGAGAACGAGCTGTCGCCGGCATGGCGCTCGTGGGGCTCGTAGGCGACGGCGACGGAGCGAAAGCCGACCCAGGCGTAGAGGCCTTTCATGAACCGATTGCGCTCGGGCAGGCTCTTCAGCGCATCGACGACCTTGCGATCGAGCAGCCGGAAATCACCGGCGTTGGCCGGGATCGGCACCGGCGAGCCGGCGTTGACGATCCGGTAGAAAAGGTGGGTGCCGAGCTTCTTCAGCAGCGACTCGTCGCCGCGTGTCGCCCGCACCGTGTAGACCATGTCGGCGCCGTCGCGCCAGGCGGCGACCATGTCGCCGATCAAGGCCGGCGGGTGCTGCAGGTCGGCGTCCATCAGCAGCACGAGGTCGCCGCGGGCGCGGTCGAGGCCGGCGGTCAGCGCCGCCTCCTTGCCGAAGTTGCGTGACAGCGCGACGTAGCGAACGCTGCCGCCTGCGCCCCCTGCGCCGGCGGCGAGCCAGGGCGCAATGGCCGCAGCGGTGTCGTCGCTGCTGCCGTCGTCGACGACAACGACCTCCCAGCGGGCGAAACGCGGGTTCAGCTCGTCGCGAAGCTGGGCCAGCAAGGCGGGCAAGCTGCGGCCTTCGTTGAACGCCGGAAGCACACAGCTGATGGTGGGCGCTTCGGGGCGTTCGTCGACGGACGAGATATCGGCCATCAGCGCATTTTCCCGGCTCGCTGCCGGCGGCGGCGTGGCCACGGGATCACGGTGCCGACGCCGGCGTCGCGGCGCAGGCGGCCGCCGGTATTTTCCAGAGCGACGCCCGATTTGCAGTCGCGACGCGGCTGGCGCCGGGCAGCGCGGAGACCCGCCCTTCGGCGTCGACGCGAACCACGGCCCAGAGCGGCCGTGTGCCGCAGCGAAGCGCGTAGCCTTCTTCTGGCGTGACCAGGAGTCTGGCCGCCAGAGCCGGCGCAAACGGTGCGGCCTCGGCGAGTTCGCGGCGCCAGTTGTCACGCTCGGCGATCTTCGGGTCGCGCCAGTTGCCGGTCACCGGCACCGGCTCGGGGAGGCGCGCGTGCAGCGGGATATCGAAGAAATACTCGCCACCGAAAACGACGGGATCGCCGGCCGACCGCAGCTTGAGCAGCGAGCGCGCCAACAGGGTGTTGTCGCGGTCGTAGGTGGCTGCCGAACCGATGGCGGCGCCGACGCACATCGCCGCCGCGACTGCCAGGCTGGCCTGCACGGCCCGGCGTGGCCAGGGACGGTCGAGCTGCCAGGCTGCCAATGCGGCGTCGGCGACGAGCCAGGCCATCGGGAACAGGACCGGCATGGCGTAGCCGACCGGCTTCGATTGCGGCAACGAGAAGAAGACCAGCACACCGAAGAGCCAGATCCACATGAGCTGTCGCGTCGCCGCCGCGCTGTCGGCTTCGCCGGGCCGCCGTCTGAACGACGCGCCCAACAGCCAGGGCGACCACGGCAGCGTGAGCGCCGGCACGGCGGCGAAGTAGAACCACCACGGCTGCACGTTGTTGAAGCCCGTGGCTGCGAAGCGCTCGAAATGCTGGTAGACGAAGAAGTAGTGCGCGAAGCCGGGATGCCGAGCCTGGACGCCGATGAACCACGGCGCGGCGACGAGCAGGAAGACCGCCAGACCGAGCGGCGAGAGCAGGCGCAGGATGGTTTTCGGCCGGCGCGCGACCAGCAGCCACAGCACGAGCACCAGGCCCGGCAGGACGACGCCGATCAGGCCCTTGGCAAGAATTCCGAGCGCCGCTGCCGCCCAGGCGGCCACCAGCGCGAGCCGATGCGGCTCGCCGTTGTCGATCGCCAGGGCGGCGTCGGCGGCAAACACGATGGCCAGGGCGATGAAGCCGGCGACCAGCATGTCGAGATTTGCGAACTGGGCGCCGCCGAAGAAGAAGGGCAGCGTCAGCAGCACCACACCCGTCCAGCGGGCTTGCACGATCCCGACCCGGCGGGCGATGAACCAGATGAAGCCGAGACCGCCGACGAAAGCACCGAACAGCGGCGCGACGCGTGCCGCCGCCGCGCTGGCACCGAAGACCTGCATCGAGGCCGCCGTGATCCAGAAGAAAAGCGGCGGTTTGTGGAAGAACGGCAAGCCGTCGAGGGTCGGCACCAGCCAGTCGCCCGAGCGCAGCATTTCCCAGGCGACACCGACGTAGCGACCCTCCTCGGGCAGCGTCAGCGGCCTGATGCCGATGGTGAACGCCAGCCAGACGAAGGCGACCGCCGCGGCCGTGAGCGGCGACGGCCAGCCGCGCCAGCGGCCGTCCGCCGTCGCCGGGGTCAAGGGGCTTTGGCTGAGCGCTGACACAGCAGCGGGAAGAAGATCAGGGCGCAGACGGTCCAGTCGACAGTTGCCGACCAGATCGTGGCGCTGGCGAAATGAGCCCCCTGCATCAGCCGCACGAGGCTGAAGATCAGTCCGGCAGCGACGCCGATGGCCAACCCGCGCCAGCGCCATGCCGGTCGGCCTGACGCCCAGCCCGCGAAATAGAGGGACAGGAGCGCGTAGCCGCCGGCGGCGTGCCCGCTGGGCAGGCAATGACCGGCAGCTTGCCGCGACGAGGCCCAGAAGGACGCGCTCCGATCATCGGCATAGGCGACGACGCCGCCGAACGATTGCAGCGCTGTCGGGCAATGCTGCGTCGTCATGCCCTTGAGGAAGTTCACGACCAGCGGGCCGACCAGCATGGCGGCCGCGATGGCGAGCAGGATCGGCGACCACGCTCGCAAGGGAGCGAAGCGCCGTCCAGCCACCCCCGCAGCCAGGGCGATGCCGCCGACCATGAACGGCAGGCCGCGCGCGGCGTGATGGCCGATGACGTCGAGCAACACCGAGCTGCGCCATGGGAAGGCGTGGGTCGCCGGGTCGACGAACAGCTGCGTGAGCGCCATGTCGAGTCCGCTGTGCTGGACCTGCCAGGCGAGAAGCGCCAGCAGGCACGGAACGAGGAGCAGATGGCCGGCCACGTAGCGGCCGGCAGGAACGACGACGATGCTGCGCTGCAGGAACGCGATCGGACGGCGGCGCGCCGGGGGCGGAAGGGCATCGTTCATTGGCGCATGTCGAAAGGCGCCACCTGCGAGGGAGGCGACATTGTGCAAGAAGCACGGCGGCGATCGCGCCCGGCCGCACCGGCAGCAGGGGCCGTCAGAAGCTTTTCTTCCAGCCGACGGTGACACCGCGCGGCAGCACCCCGACCGTCAGCGACGACGACCGCGAATGAGCGTAGACGCCGATCGCCGTGCCGATGGCGAAGCTGGCGAGCACGTCGGACTGCCAGTGCGCCCGGACCTTGACCCGTGCCACGGCGTCGTACAGCGGCAGCAGCTCGAGGGCCCAGACGGCAGGGTACTCGCGGGCGTACTCGAGCACGAAAGGCGTCACCGCGGTGGTGATCTCCATCACCTCGCCGCTCGGGAAGCTCTTGTTGCCATGGCCCTGGAACCAGCGATTCGGGTCGTCGGTCTGGGCGGGGCGGGTGCGCGAGAACGCGTACTTCATGCTTTCTGACGTGACGGTGCCGAGCACGACCGAGTCGACCGACTGCCAGAAGGTGGCGCCGAGACGCGTGTCGGACCCTTCCCAGAGCGCGCCGGCAACGACGACGAGGGCGGTCGCATCCTGCAGCACGAGCTGGTTCCGACGCTTCCAGATGCCGCTGTCATCGTAATTGACGCGGTGGTCGATGCCGACAGGGCCACCACCGGCCTGGGCCGGCGCGGCCGCCCAGAGCGCCGTGACGACGACAACGGCATGCGCGATCGCACGTCGAGCGCGTCGCTCCGACCGGCTGGTGTTGCTGTTTCCGGTGCCGTCCTGCATGTGGGTCAGCGTAGACGACTTCGCGTGAGCGACGCGTGACGGCGACGTGAGGAATCCGTGCCGACCGGGCCGCCCTGCCGGTCACGCCGCAGCAACGGGTTCGCGCACGCCGAAGTCGAGCGTGAACACGGTGCCGCGGCTGCCGCCCGTCGGCGCCGGCGACTCGACCGCGAGCCGCCAGCCCTGCATGTCGCACAAACGGCGCGCGATCGCCAGGCCGAGTCCACGCTGGCGCTGCGAGCCCACAGCGCCCTCGTCGACACGCTGGCCGTGCTGATGACGATCGAAGACGTGCGCCTGCACGGTGGCGTCGATGCCGGGGCCGTCGTCGGCGAACGACAGGGCCCTGCCGTCGCCCGAAATCGTCAAGGTCGCCGGCGCGGCATGCTCGACCGCATTGCGCAGCAGGTTGCGGACGATCGTCAGCACGGCCTGCCGGCTGGCCTGGAGCTCGGTCCCGACCGCGACGGCCACGGCGATGTGCAGGTCGCGGGCCGCGGCGCGGTCGGCCATCGCATCGCAGGCGGCGCGCAGGAGCTCGTGCAGGTCGATCTTCTCTTCGTCGCCGAAACGGCCGGCACTGTGCGAGAGCGTCGCCTCGGTGGTGGCGCTGATCTCGTCCACCGACGCAATGATGCGATCGAGCCGGGCCCGCTGTGCGGGCTCGAGCCGCGCCTCCAGGCCGAGCAGCTCGGCATCGGTGCGGATGCTCGTGAGCGGCGTGCGGATCTCGTGGTCGAGATTGGCGGCGAACTCGCGTTCGCGCGCCACCATGTCGTCGACGCGGTCGCGGAAGCGGTTGAAGGTTTCCATCAACACGCCGGCTTCGTCGCTGCGCCCGGTTGCGACGGATCGCTGGTCGGGTGACGAGCGGGCGATGTTGCGGGCCGCGGCGACGATCGGCTCGACGGCGACCGCGGCGACGGCGCGCGCGATCCAGACGGTCGCCGCCACACAGACCAGCCAGAGCCCGAGCAGGGTCAGTCCGAACTGCTGGACGCGCGCCTCCTCCGCCGTCGCGTCCAGCGAGACCGTCAGACGGCCGTCTTCGGTGTCGGTGACGGCCACGTGCAGCGTCTCGTTGTCGATGGCCAGCTGGTAGAGCCCTGGCGTGAGGCCGCGCATCGCGTTGGGCATGTCGCCGGCGCCGGCGCTGCCTCGAGTCAGCCAGGCCTGGACCCGGGTCGACTCGATCACCGTGCCGGTCGGCGTCAGCCCCGGCTGCAGCGTGTGGGCAACGACCTGCTGCACCTCGCGTTGCAGCATGGTGTCGGTCATCTCGTCTTCCTGCACATGCATGGCCACGAACGCCAGCACCGATTGCAGGCCGACAAGGAGGGCGACGGTGGCTGTGACCGCCCAGACGACGCGCTCGGTGAGACTGAAGCGCCGCTGCATCAATCCTCGATCGGTGGCGCCGCGGCCGGCGGCAGCACCAGACGCCAGCCGACGCCATGCACGGTCTCGAGGCCGTCGAAGCCGCCCTCGGCGAGCGCCTTCCGAAGGCCATGGATGTGGCTGCGCAAGGCATCGGCCTGCGGCGACCCGCCCGGCCAGAGGGTGCCTTCGACGGTGTGCCGAAGCACGAGCTGGCCCGCGTCGCGCAGCAGCAGTTCGAGCAGCTGACTCGCCTTGGGCGTCAGCCGCACGAGCGCGCCGGCAACGCGCGCTTCGCGGTTTCGGGTGTCGAACTCGAGGGCGCCGAAGCGCACCACGGGATCGACGACGGCGGCACCGGCGCCGCGCTTGAGCAGCGCCCGGACGCGCGCCTCGACCTCGGCGAGCGCGAACGGCTTGGTGACGTAGTCGTCGGCGCCGTGCTCGAAGCCGGCCAGCTTGTCGGAAAGATCGCTGCGCGCCGAGATCACGATCACCGGCGTGCCGATGCGCAGCTCGGTGCGCAGGCGCTGCAGGAACGAGAGGCCGTCGAGGCCGGGCAGGCCGATGTCGAGGAGAACCAGATCGAATCGTTCGACGCTGCAGCGATGCAGGGCGGCCTGGCCGCTGTAGACGACATCGACAGCGAAGCCCTTGCGCTCGAAGTAGGTGAGCAGGTTGGTGGCGATCGCGTAGTCGTCTTCGGCGATCAGCAGGCGTGCCGGTTCGGTGACGCCCGGGCGCCCGTGCTCGCTCATGGCTGCTCGCTCATGTGCAAATGCTACCGGCTCGAGGCCGTGGACCTTTCTTGTAAGCTCGCAGGCAAAGCGTTTTCAGCGCGGGCGAGGAGACAGCGACATGATGATCGGAGTGCCGCGTGAGACGGCAGCGGGCGAGACGCGGGTCGCCGTGACGCCGGAGACGGCGAAGAAGCTGAAGGCGCAGGGCCACGACATCCGCGTCGAGACCGGCGCCGGCGTCGCTGCCAGCGTCACCGACGACGCGTTTGTCGCGGCCGGTGCCGAGATCGCCGACCGAGCCGCAGCCTTCGCCTGCGACCTGGTCCTGAAAGTGCGCTCCCCCGATGCCGACGAGCTGGCGCTGATGAAGCGTGGCGGCAACCTCGTCGGCATGCTGAATCCGTTCGACCGGCCCGGCCTCGAGGCGATCGCTGCTGCCGGCCTGACGTCGTTCGCCCTCGAGGCGGCGCCGCGCACCACGCGCGCGCAGAGCATGGACGTGCTCTCGAGCCAGGCCAACATCGCGGGCTACAAGGCGGTGATGGTCGCCGCCGACAAGTACCAGCGCTTTTTCCCGATGCTGATGACGGCCGCCGGCACGGTGAAGGCGGCGCGCGTCGTCGTGCTCGGTGTCGGCGTCGCCGGGCTGCAGGCGATCGCCACCGCCAAGCGCCTCGGCGCCGTCATCGAGGCCAGCGACGTGCGGCCGAGCGTGAAGGAACAGGTCGAGTCGCTCGGCGGCAAGTTCATCGACGTCTCCTACGACACGCCGGAAGAAAAGGAAGCGGCCGTCGGCGTCGGCGGCTACGCCAAGGCGATGCCGGCGAGCTGGCTCGAGCGCCAAAAGGTCGAGGTCGCCAAGCGCGTCGCCGCCGCCGACATCGTCATCTCGACGGCGCTCATCCCCGGCCGCGCCGCACCCGTGCTCGTCACCGAGGAGATGGTCAGGAGCATGAAGCCGGGCTCGGTGATCGTCGACCTGGCCGCCGGCAAGGGCGAAGGCGGCGCCGGCGGCAACTGCCCGCTGAGCGAGGCCGACAAGACCGTCGTCAGGCACGGCGTCACCATTGTCGGCGAGACCAATCTGGCGGCGCGCGTCGGAGCCGACGCGTCGGCGCTGTACGCCCGCAACGTGCTCGACTTCCTGAAGCTGGTGTTGCCGAAAGACGCGGCCTTCAGCGTGCCGATGGACGACGACATCGTCGCCGCCTGCCTGATGACGCAGGGTGGCGAAGTCAAGCGCAAATAGAAGCAGCACAAGCAGAACACACGAGGCCGCCATGGATCCCGTTTCCCACACCGTCGTCAACCTGATCATCTTCGTGCTGGCGATCTACGTCGGCTACCACGTCGTCTGGACGGTGACGCCGGCCCTGCACACGCCGCTGATGGCGGTGACCAATGCGATCTCGGCGATCGTCATCGTCGGCGCCATGCTGGCCGCGGCGCTGACCGAGACCGGCCTCGGCAAGACGATGGGCGTGCTGGCGGTCGCGCTGGCGGCCGTCAATGTCTTCGGCGGCTTCCTGGTGACGCGACGGATGCTCGAGATGTTCCGGAAGAAGGACCGGCCCGCGAAGGTCGCGGCGGTCGACGAGAAGAAGGCTGTTTCGACATGAGCCTGAATCTCGTCACGCTGCTGTACCTCGTTGCCAGCATCTGCTTCATCCAGGCCCTGAAGGGCCTGAGCCACCCGACCACGTCGATCCGCGGCAACGCCTTCGGCATGATCGGCATGGCGATCGCCGTCGTCACCACCGCCGCGCTGATCGTCCGCCTGATGGAGCAGTACGGGCAGTCGGCGAGCACGGGCATGGCCTACGTGCTCGGTGCGCTGGTCGTCGGTGGTGCCGTCGGCGCGACGATGGCCAAGCGCGTCGAGATGACCAAGATGCCGGAGCTGGTCGCCTTCATGCACAGCATGATCGGCCTGGCGGCCGTGTTCATCGCCGTCGCGGCGGCCGTCGAACCTTATGCCTTCGGCATCGTCGCCCGGCCGCTCGCGGGTGGCGCCGTCGAGCCGATTCCCACCGGCAACCGGCTCGAGCTGATCCTCGGTGCGGCCATCGGCGCGATCACCTTCAGCGGCTCGGTGATCGCGTTCGGCAAGCTCTCCGGCAAGTACAAGCTGCGCGTGTTCCAGGGCGCGCCGGTCAGCTTTGCAGGCCAGCACTGGCTCAACCTCGCGCTCGGCATCGCGATGGTCGCGCTCATCGCCGCCTACACGATGACGCAGGGCTCGCTCTACTTCTACCTCGTGCTCGCAATCGCCTTCGTGCTCGGCGTCCTCATCATCATCCCGATCGGCGGTGCCGACATGCCGGTCGTGGTGTCGATGTTGAACAGCTACTCCGGCTGGGCCGCGGCCGGCATCGGCTTCTCGCTCAACAACGCGATGCTCATCGTCGCCGGCTCGCTGGTCGGCAGCTCCGGGGCGATCCTGAGCTACATCATGTGCAAGGCGATGAACCGGTCGTTCTTCAACGTCATCCTCGGCGGCTTCGGCGGCGACGCCACCGCGGCAACCGGCGGCAAGGCCGAAGCGCGGCCGGTCAAGACCGGCAGTGCGGACGACGCCGCCTTCGTGCTCGGCAACGCCGAGACCGTGATCATCGTCCCGGGTTACGGCCTGGCCGTGGCGCGGGCCCAGCACGCCGTCAAGGAGCTGGCGCTCAAGCTCACCGAGAAGGGCATCAAGGTCAAGTACGCGATCCATCCGGTCGCCGGCCGCATGCCGGGCCACATGAACGTGCTGCTGGCCGAGGCCGAGGTGCCGTACGACCAGGTCTTCGAGATGGAAGACATCAACGGCGAGTTCGGTCAGGCCGACGTCGCCATCATCCTCGGCGCCAACGACGTCGTGAACCCGGCCGCGCACACCAAGGGCAGTGCCATCTACGGCATGCCGATCCTCGAGGCCTACAAGGCCAAGACCGTGATCGTCAACAAGCGCTCGATGGCCGCCGGCTACGCCGGCCTAGACAACGAGCTCTTCTACATGGACAAGACCATGATGGTCTTCGGCGACGCCAAGAAGGTCGTTGAGGACATGGCCAAGGCGATCGAGTAGCGGCGAAAGCCGCCCCGCTCTCGACCCGAGCCGGTCCTACCTCGGCGTCGAGGGCAGCGAGATCACCTTCTCGCCGGCGGGCCCGGTCTGCATCGCGCCGTCGCGCTTGAGCAGCACGGCGCCGCTGCCGACCTTGATCGGCACCGACTGGGCGCTGCCGCGGCCGGCCTGCGTCGTGAAGACGTCGAGGTAGGCCATGCCGTCGGCGGCGACGCTGACGTCGAGCGCGAGCGTCGTGACCTGGCCGCGTGGCAGGGCCATCGAGGTCGCGGTTCCCGTCTGCGCCGAGACGGCGCTGCCGCCGGCGGGCGCGCGCCATTCGACGCGGGCGTCGTCGTCGGTGACGCCGCTGAAGCGAAGCTCGACCGTGCCGGTCTGGCCGGGTTGCAACCCGGCCGGCACCGCGTAGGCCAGGCGAACGCCGGAGCCGTTGTGCTTCGAAGCGGCTTCGGTCCACGCGCTGCTCGCCTTCGCCTTGACGGGAACGGCGGCGCCCGTGGCGGCGACGGCCGGGTCGACGATGGTGGCGCAGCCGGCGAGCGCGACGAGCCAGGCAGCGGATGTGAGAGTGCGCATCATCAGTTCACCTTGAAGTCGAAGCAGCTCGTCTTGGGATAGGCGAGCTTGTAGTCCGACAACGCCACGGAGTGGGTTCCGGTTGGCAGGCTCAGCGGCCCGATCAATTCCACATCGTCGGCGCCCGAGTTGGCCTCGACCGTGGTGCCGTCGGACTTGAGCAGCGTGAAGTCGGGATCGGTCACGCCCGTCCCTGCCGGCGAGGTCTTGGTCGCGGAAAGGGGATGCGAGCCGCTCGCCGTGAAACGGAAGAAGATGAACTCGCCCAGCTTGTTGCCGTCGTCCCGGGGGTCGGCTTCGGCGTGCGGACAAAAGTTGCCGGTGGTGCCGACCAGTGTCTGGTAGACAGGGAGATTCAGCGGGTTGCCGCCGTTGTTGGTCTCGCCGGTGCCGAAGGCGTCGTTGGTGACGATGTTCTGGCTGGCCCAGAGCGCGGTGATCGTCGCCGCGTCGGCGGGTGATGACGCCTTTGCAGCGGCGGCGAAGCTGAAGAGGCTGCTGAAGGCCGGCGAGCGCGTGAGACCGGTCAGCGCGGCATAGACCGGGCCGAAGCCGATCGTCTGGTTCGTGGTCCAGATCAAGTACTGCGAACTCGTCTCCGAGTACCAGCCGCGGTCGGTGCCGGTGGCGGGTGTGCTGACGTCGAGCGAGAAGCTGGTGGCCTGGTTGGCACCGTAGGTGTCGACGTAGATCGGCCCGCCGAGCGCGATGCCCGACCAGGCGTTGCCCCAGCCCTCGGAGAAGGCGACACGCATGTCGAGCTTGTCGCCGTTGCCGTGCGAGCGGCCGACGCTGTCGTCGCGGGACAGTGCGTTCTGCAGGTAATGGCCGAACTCGTGGGCGATCACGTGGGTGTCGTATTCATCGGTGTCCGTGCCGGCGGCCCCGAGCACGTAGAGCGCGCGGCCCGACGACGAGGTGGTGAAGAACGACGTCGTGATGGCACCAGTGGTGGCGTTGAAGGGCTTGACCGGCCGGTTGTTCGTGCTCCAGAACAGTTTCAGCGATGGCAGGTTCACGGTGGGCGCCACCGTCGCGATCTTGGCCTGGCCGTCGTACACCACGTCGAGCAGCGCGAACGGCGCGGCGGCGCGCGGCGTGGTGTAGGCGGTGCCGTTCCAGCCCGAGGCGGCGCGCAGGTTCTGGGTGATGCTGGCCGTGGGCGTGAAGGGCACGGAGTCGAGCGCATAGATCGCGTCGCTGCTGGTGTTGTCGAGCACCGTGAAGTCGCGGTCGCCGCGGGTCGAGCCGGTGCGCTTGATCTCGGCTCGAACGCGCACCTTCACGGCCTGCGAGTCCGCGAGGCTGAGGCTGTAGTTGCCCGAGTCGTCGGTCACGGTCGTCGCCAGCACGGTGTTCGACGCCGAGAGCAGCTGTACGGTGGCGCTGCGGATCGGCTTGTCGACGGAGGCGGCGTAGTCGAGACCGGTGCCGTTGGTCCGGGTCGGCACCGACTCGAACACCGCCTTGCCGCTGATCGTGTACGGGCCGCTCGACGAGGGGGGTGCCGGTGCGGGCGGCTCCGCTGTGGAATCGCCGCCGCCGCCACCGCCACCGCAGGCGGCCAGGGAAGCGGCAAGCGACATCATCAAGGCGATCGAGCCCAGGCGCAGCGAAGGCAGCGCGGGAACGGTGCAGGGCAAGGGTGCAGGGGTCACGGCGCGGATCTTTCTAGCCGCCACGGAGGCAAGCTGTCAGTGCGAAAGGCAGCCGGCACGATACATGGAAGGCGGGCGCGGCGTGTGTCGGATTGCGAGCGCGACGTGCGCTTTTGCCTCAGGTCGACGCCGGCAGATGACCCGTGCCGGCGTCCGCGGAGGCGAGCACCGCCTCCTTCGGGCGGGGCTTCATCAACGGCAGCAGCAGCAACGCGACCAGGCCGACGACCGAGTCGATCACCAGCGTCGTCGGGTAGCCCCAGCGCGTGACGGCGATGCCCTGCCAGTACGCGGTGTACGAGATGCACAGGTTCATCAGCGCCATGTAGGCAGTGAACTGGGTTGCCGCGACCGCGGGGTTCGTCACATCCATGAACAACGCACTGCGGATCCCGTAATAGAGCCCCTGGAAGACGTTGTAGACGATGGTCGCGGTCCAGAAGGTGACGATGAGCAGGTGCGATGGCTGCGGCCGGTCGGCCTGCTTCATGTCGACCGGCATGATCCAGCCGGCTTGCCACATCGTCCAGGCCAGCCAGAGCGTCGGCACGACGGTCAGGAAGATGAAGAGGGCGAGCGTGGAGCGCCGGCCGAAGCGGTCGGAGAGCCAGCCGCCGAGGATGCAGGCCGGCGCGAAGATCACCGTCGAATAGAGGTTGAGCTGGGCGACCTCGTTGTCGTCGAGGCCGAGCTCGACGGCGAGGTTGGACTGCAGCGCCAGACTGAGCGCATAGGCGCCGGCCGGCAGCAGCGCCACGACCACACCGACCAGCGCCGCCCGCGTGCCGGTGAAGGCGCGCCAGGTGTCGACCATGAAGACGACGAGCTCCTTGCCGACATTTCGCACCTTGCGGGCGGCGGCATCCACCGCCGACAACGGCTGTTCCTTCAGCGGCAGGACGACGAACACGGTGATCAGGAAGATGACGGCGCAGACGAAGCCGTAGGTCGCCTGGAACGGCATCGTCGCGGTGAGGAAGAGCACGCCGGCGCCGCCGATGGCCTGGCCGATCGAGGCGCCGGCGAACATGAAGCCGTTGGCCGAGCCGCGCTCGTCTTCGGGCAGCACGCCGACGGCGAGGGCATCGATGGCAACGTCCTGCGTGGCGCCGAAGATGTTGTGCAGGAAGATGATGCCGGTGAACAGCCCGATCTGGTGGACGAAGTCGACCTTCATCGCCGCCATCAGCGTGCCGATCATGCCGAGCTGCATCGCGAAGATCCAGACCCGCCTTCGACCGAAGCGCTCCGACGAGAACGTGTCGACAAAGGGGCCGAACGCCCACTTGAATGCCCACGGCAGATAGAGCGAGGCGACGAAGGCGCCGATCGCCTCCGGCCCGAGGCCCTGGCGCCGCATCTGCGCCGCGATCGCCGTCGCCGTGAAGCCGAGCGGGATGCCTTCGGTGACGTAGAGCAGGAAGAACGCCGTCAGCCGGCCCTTGCGCGTGGCGAGCAGGTCGGGCAGGGCAAAGCGCATGCGGCAAGACGCTAGCACAGGGGTCGCGGCAAGGGCTTGCACGCTGGGGTACAACGACCTTCTTTGCCCTTGGGAGATCGCCATGGCCGACCAGCCGAAGAAGCTCACCGCCGCCGACTTCGACCCCTAGGTCCTCCGCCTCTTCGACAACTATGTCCACGGTGCCATCGACCGCCGCGGCTTCCTCGAGGGCGCCGCGAAGTTCGCGGTCGGCGGCACGACCGCAGCGACGCTGCTCGACGCCCTGCGCCCCGACTTCGCGGCCGCCCAGCAGGTCGCCAGGACCGACGCGCGCATCAAGGCAGAGACCATCGAGTTCCAGTCGCCGCAGGGTTACGGCACCGGCCGCGGCATGCTCGTTCGGCCGGCCCACGCACCGTTGCCGGGCGGGCCCGGCACGCCGACGCAGGGCCTGCCGCTCGTGCTCGTGATCCACGAGAACCGCGGCCTCAACCCTCACATCGAAGACATCGCCCGGCGGCTCGCGCTCGACGACTTCATCGCCTTCGCGCCCGATGCCTTGTTCCCGCTCGGTGGTTATCCGAACGACGAGGACAAGGCCCGTGACCTGTTCGGCAAGCTCGATCAGGCGAAGACGCGCGAAGACTTCGTGGCCGCCGCGAAGTACCTCGAAGGCGTGCCCGGCGGCAACGGCCGGATCGGCGCCGTCGGCTTTTGCTGGGGCGGTGGCATGGTCAACCGGCTGGCCACCCGCATGCCTAGCCTGAACGCCGGCGTCGCGTTCTACGGCGAAGCACCCGCGCTGGATCGGGTCGGCGCCATCCAGGCGCCGTTGCTGCTCATGTTCGCCGACAGCGACGAGCGCATCAACGCGGGTTGGCCGTCGTACGAAGCGGCGCTTCGGAGCGCGGGCAAGAAGTTCGAGGCCTTCAAGTACGCCGGCACGCAGCACGGATTCAACAACGACACGACGCCTCGTTACGACGCGGCTGCGGCGCAGCTCGCCTGGCAGCGCACCGTGGCGTTCTTCAACCGCACCCTGCGCGGCTGACGGTTCGCGCGGCGGGTGGCGGGTTCAGTGGAGGTCGCGCTTCTTGCGCTTGAACGACTTCGGCTTGTAGACGTTGCCGTCCCACTCACCGCCGGCGGCGGTGCGACGGGCCCGCTCGATGACTTCGCGGGCCGATCGTTCGGCGCGCGACTCGGCCCGCGATTCGGCCGAGCTTCGCACCGCCTCGCGCCATTTGCGTTGCCAGGGTCGATGCCGGGCGCGAATGAATTCATCGAGGCGGGCGCGCCGGCCCGGGCCCAGGCACATGCGCACCAGGAAGAACAGGCAGGCCAGGAGCACGATGGCCGCAAAAGCCTTTTCGATCACTTGCATGGCACCTGTCGCTGTGGCCTACCCGCTCGGTGCGGCCATCGTAGCGCGGCAGGGCGGCGGCTTCGCGCGCTCGATGCGACTTCCCCCTACATGGCGCGTTCGAGGGCAGCAGCACAATCGGCAAGCCTGATCGGCCACCCATGAACGACCCCCAAGACCCCGAACGCGAGATGCCGAGGCAGGGGCAGGACCGCATCGAGCCGGACCCCGACTTCGCCGAAGTCGCTGCCGCCGAGGCGCTCGAAGACGGCGTTCCGGTGCCACGCCCCGGCATGCCGATGATGGTCGGCATCGGCGGCTCGGCCGGTGCAGTGCAGGCGCTGCAGACCTTCTTCTCGAACGTTGCACCCGATACCGGGATGACCTTCGTGGTCGTGATGCACCTCGCGGCCGACCGGGAAAGCGCTCTCGCTGCCATCCTCGGCCGCGCGACCGCGATGCCGGTGACCCAGGTCGACGGCCGCGTCGCCGTCGAGCCGAACCATGTCTACGTGATTCCGCCCGGCCAGGCGCTCGAATCGGCAGACGGGCATCTCGAGTGCAGGGAGCTGACGCCCGATCGCGGCCGCCGCGTCGCTGTCGATCTCTTCTTTCGCACCCTGGCCGACACCCATGGGCCGCGCGCCTGCGCCATCGTGCTGTCGGGCGCCGACGGCGACGGCACGATCGGCCTGAAGCGCATCAAGGAGCGCGGCGGCCTGACGATCGCGCAAGACCCCGACGAGGCCGAGTTCGGCAGCATGCCGCGTTCGGCCATCGCCACCGGCATGGTCGACTGGATCCTGCACGTGGTGGACATGCCGGCCCGGCTGGCCCGCTACCACCACATCCTGCCGCGCCTGAAATTGCCGCCCGAAGCCGGCGAGCCCTTGCGCGCATTGCCGGTGCGGCCCGGAGACGAGCTCGAGGCGTCGCTGCGCGAAGTTCTCGTCTACCTGCGCACGCAGACCGGTCGCGACTTCGTCCACTACAAGCGGGCCACCATCCTGCGCCGGCTGGCCCGGCGGATGAGCGTCAACGGCATCGAGGACCTGGTCGGCTACCTGGCCTTCATGCGCACCCATCCGGCCGAGGCCGGCGTGCTGCTCCAGGACCTGCTCATCAGCGTCACCAACTTCTTTCGCGACCGCGAGGCCTTCGATGCGCTGCAGGCGCAGTTGCCGCAACTGTTCGAGGGCAAGTCGTCGGGCGATGCCGTGCGGGTGTGGGTGGTGGGCTGCGCGACCGGCGAAGAGGCCTATTCGATCGCGATGATGCTGTTCGAGCACGCCGACACGCTGCAGGCACCGCCCTCGATCCAGGTCTTCGCCACCGACCTCGACGAACAGGCCATCCGCACCGCACGCGGCGGCGTCTATCCGAGCGCCATCACTGCCGACGTCTCGGAAGAGCGGCTGCGCCACTTCTTCACCCGCGAAGCGCACAACTATCGCGTTCGCAGCGAGTTGCGCGAGGCGGTGCTGTTCGCGGTGCACGACGCGCTGCGCGATTCGCCGTTCGCGCGGCTCGACCTGCTGTCGTGCCGCAACCTCCTGATCTACGTCACGCGTGAAGCGCAGAGCCGCTTCCTGGAGACCGCGCATTACGCGCTGCGCTCCGGTGGCCGCCTCTTTCTCGGCGCCTCGGAAACGGTCGACATCCACGACGACCTGTTCGTTGCCATCGACAAGCACCACCGCATCTACGAGCCGCGCCGCGTCGGCCGCCTGGTGTTGCCGACGCTGCCCGTGCCGATGCCGATGGGCGCCGGCCCCGATCAGCACCCGGCCCGGCTCGACCTGTCGTCAGGGCCGGGAGCGGCAATGAGGCTCGGCCGGTCCGGTGCCAGGGTGCCGCTGGCAGGACCGGCCGACGAGGCCTCCGGCATGTCGTGGCGCGAGCTTCACCTGAAGCTGATCGAACGGTTCGCGCCAGCCTCGATCGTCATCAACGAGGCCGGCACGATCGTCCACCTGTCGCAGGGCGCCGGTCGTTTCCTGCGCTTCACGGGGGGCGAGCCGAGCGTCGATCTGGTCGAGGCCGTGCTGCCGGCGCTGTCGATCGACCTGCGCACGGCGCTGCTGCGGGCGCGCGACGGCGAGCAGCCCGCCGAGTCGCTGCCCGTGCGCCTCGAAGGCTGCGACGACAGCGTCGTCATGCGTGCTGGCCGTGCCGACGATCTCTGCGCCGGCTTCATGATCGTGACCTTCGACCTCCACGAGCACGCGGCCGGCGCACCGCCGGCAAACGTGCGCGCCCCCGAGAGCGACAACGCGGTGCGCCTGAGCCGCCAGATCGACGACCTCAAGTGGCACCTGCGCGAGGTCACCGAAAGCGGGGAAGTATCGACACAGGAGCTCAAGGCCAACAACGAAGAGCTCCAGGCCATCAACGAAGAGCTGCGGTCGGCGACCGAAGAGCTCGAGACCAGCCGCGAGGAGCTGCAGTCGATCAACGAGGAGCTGACGACGGTCAATCACGAGCTGAAGAGCAACGTCGACGAGCTGGGCCGCACCAACGCCGACCTGCAGAACCTGATGGCCGCCACGGCGATCGCGACGGTCTTCCTCGACCGCCAGCTGTGCATCCGGCGCTACACGCCGTCGGCCGAGACGATCTTCAACCTGATCGGCACCGATGTCGGCCGGCCGCTCTCCGATCTTGTCAGCCGCCTCGACTACCCGCAGATGGGCGACGACGCGCGCCGCGTGCTGGCCGAGCTGGCGCCGATCGAGCGCGAGGTCCATGCCGGCCACGACGCCTATCTGGCCCGGGTGCTGCCCTACCGCGACAGCGAAGACAGGATCGCCGGCGTCGTCTTCACCTTCCTCGACATCACGGCGCGCAAGTTCGACAGCGACGCCCTGCGCGAATCCGAGGCAAAGCTGCGCGCCATCGTCGGCCAGGCCGCCGCCGGCGTTGCCCACCTCGATCTCGCGGGCCGGTTCACCTTCGCCAACCCGCGCTATGGCCAGATCCACGGCGTTGCCGAGAGCGAGCTGATCGGCCTGCCCATGCTCGATCTGGTGTACCCGGCCGACCGCGAGCGCGAGCGCGTCGCTTTCTCGCAGCTGATCGCCGAGGGCCGTTCCTTCGAGATGGAAAAGCGCCACGTGCGGCCAGACGGCAGCCTCGTGTGGGTGAGCTCGGCCGTGGCGCCGATGGTCGACCAGGCCGGTCACCCCAAGGCCGTGATCGCGATCCTGCTCGACATCACGGGGCGCAAGGCCGCCGACCAGGCGTTGCGCAAGTCGGAGGAGCGGCTTCGCCTGCTGCTCGAGAACGCTCGCGAATACGCGATCGTCGGCATGGAGACCGATCGCACGGTGACGAGCTGGAACCGCGGCGCCGAGCGGCTGCTCGGCTTTCGCGAGCAGGAGATCCTCGGTCGCAAGGCCGACCTCATCTTCACCGAGGAAGACCGCGCCGCAGGGGCCCCGGAACGCGAGGCCTCGGTTGCCATGGCCGACGGCCGCGCCGTCGACGAGCGCTGGCACCAGCGCAAGGACGGCAGCCGCTTCTGGGGCAGCGGCATGATGATGGCGATGCACGAGGGCGAGGCCGACGAGATCGTCGGCCTGCTCAAGATCTTCCGCGACGAGACCGCGATGCAGATGGCCCAGGTCGCCCTCGAGACCAGCCGTTCCGAACTGGTCCAGGCGCTGGTCGAGAATCGCCGCGCCCGTGCCGAGGCGGAGGCCGCCAGCCAGGCGAAAGACCGCTTCCTGGCGATCCTCTCGCACGAATTGCGCACGCCGATGACGCCGGTCGTGATGGCGCTGCACGCGCTCGACCGCAACACCGAGCTGCCGGCCTCGGCGCGCGGCACGGTCGCGCTGATCATGCGCAACGTCAAGGCCGAACTCCACCTGATCGACGACCTGCTCGACGTCACGCGCATCGCGAGCGGCAAGTTCGAGCTGTTGCAGGAAACCGTCGACATGCACCAGGTGATCCGCGCCGCAGCCGACATCTGCGAGGCCGACCTCGCCGCCCGAAGGCAGCGCCTGCGTTTGCTGCTCGAGGCGCCGCGGTCGATGGTCAGCGGCGATGGCCAGCGGCTGCAGCAGGTGGTTTGGAACCTGCTCAAGAACGCTGCCAAGTTCACCGCCGCCGAAGGCGAGATCCGCATCGAGACACGCAACGTCGACGGCCGGTTCGCCCTCCAGGTCATCGACAACGGCATCGGCATCGATCCGGCCGCCTTGTCGACGATCTTCGACGAGTTCGCGCAGGAGGGTGCCTGGGTCACGACCGAATTCGGCGGCCTCGGCCTCGGGCTGGCAATCGCCAAGGCCACCGTCGACGCCCACCACGGCACGCTCGTTGCTGCAAGCGACGGCCGGGACCGCGGGGCCAGTTTCACCGTGGAGTTGCCACTTGCCTGAGGACGATGCGATGGATGGGAATGAGAGGGCCGGCGCGGCGGTGCCCTCAGGTCAGCAAGTGCCGGGGCGCCTGGCGAGCCTGCGGATCTTCATCGTCGAGAACCACGACGACACGCGCTTTCTCCTCGGCCTGCTGCTCGAGCAGTTGGGTCACAGCGTGGCTTCGGCCGCAAGCGTGACCGAAGCGCTGACCCGGATCCCCGAGGCCCGCTGGGACGTGCTGATCTCCGACATCGGCCTGCCCGACGGCAGCGGCTGGGACCTGATGCAGCGGCTCGGTACCGGCCGGCCGCGCTACGCCATCGCCATGAGCGGCTTCGGCATGCGCTCGGACCGCGATCGCAGCCTCGCCGCCGGTTACCGGCACCATCTTCTGAAGCCGGTCGAGCCGAACCAGCTCGAGCACCTTCTCGACGAAGCGGCCACCGAACTCGCAGGCTGACGGCGTCACGGGCGTGACCCCCAGCACGCTCGTCGATTCCCCGTTGGCATGGCGGCGCCTCGCCGTGGCCCTCGCGACCATGACGGTGGGCAGCAGCGCGATGTATGTCATTGCCGTCGTGCTGCCGAGCGTGCAGAAGGAGTTCGGCGTCGCCCGGGCCGATGCCTCGCTGCCTTACACGATGCTCATGCTCGGCTTCGGCATCGGCGGCGTCTTCATGGGCCGTCTCGCCGACCGCCGCGGCATCGCCCTGCCCTTGCTCATCGGCGCCGGGGGCCTCGGCTTCGGCTTCGTCGCGGCCAGCCTGTCGGGCAGCATCTGGACCTTCGCCATCGTGCACGGGCTGCTGCTCGGCCTCGTCGGCGCCTCGGCAAGCTTCGCGCCGCTGGTGGCCGACACCTCGCTCTGGTTCCTGCGCCGCCGCGGCATCGCCGTGGCCATCTGCGCCAGCGGCAACTACGTCGCCGGCGCGATCTGGCCGCCGATCGTGCAGCACTTCGTCGAGAGCGTCGGCTGGCGCCAGACCTACATCGGACTCGGCGTCTTCTCGGCGGTGGCGATGACCCTGCTGGCGCTCTGCATGCGCGGTCCGCGGCCGGCGACGGCGCCGGTGGCCGCGGTCGCCCGGCCCGGTGCGCCGGTACCGTCGATGCGCCCTTTCGGGCTGTCGCTCAACGCTGCCCAGGGCCTTCTCTGCGTCGCCGGCGTGGCGTGCTGCGTGGCGATGTCGATGCCCCAGGTGCACATCGTCGCCTACTGCGGCGACCTCGGCTACGGCGCCGCCCGGGGCGCCCAGATGCTGTCGCTGATGCTGGCCTGCGGCGTCGTCAGCCGGCTCGTCTCGGGCGCCATCTGCGACCGCATCGGCGGCCTGCGCACGCTGCTGCTCGGCTCGATGCTGCAGGGACTGGCCCTGCTGCTGTTCCTGCCGTTCGACTCCCTCGTGTCGCTCTACATCGTCTCGGCACTGTTCGGCCTGTTCCAGGGCGGCATCGTGCCGGCCTACGCGATCATCGTGCGCGAATATTTCCCGCCGGCCGAGGCCGGGGCCCGCGTCGGCACCGTCCTCATGTGCACGCTCTTCGGCATGGCGTTCGGCGGCTGGCTCTCGGGCAAGGTCTTCGACCTCACCGGTTCGTATCACGCGGCGTTCATCAACGGCATCGGCTGGAACCTGGTCAACCTCACGGTGGTGCTGTTCCTGCTGTCCCGCGTTCGGGGCCAGCGCTACCGGTCGGAGAAGAACGGCAGCTCGACCTCGAAGTCGGCCACCGCGCCCTGGACGATGCGGTAGACGACCGGCTTCATCGACTCCGGGCCTTCCCAGGTCGAGCCACCGGGCCAGGTGTCGTCGCCTGTGGCCACGATGAAGCGCGTGCCGTCGCGGTAGTTGGCGTCGGCACGCAGGCGCCGGTTCAGCTCGGCCACGAACTCGGGTACGCTGATCGGAACCGGCGCCCGCGCCGGCCGAAGCAACTTCTTCCAGTGATCGGCGGACATACGCCACTCGGGCAAGCGCTGTGCCGCAACACGACCTCGAAATCGACCTGTTCGCAGCGGCCCTCATGGCCCCGACGACGCCTGCCCCGAGCGGGCCGGCGATTCGCGTCGGTACCGCGTCCTGGACCGACAAGACGCTGATCGCCTGCGGGCGCTTCTATCCGAAGGGCGCGGGCACGGCCGAGGCGCGGCTGCGCCACTACGCGTCGCAGTTTCCGATCGTCGAAGTCGACTCCAGCTACTACGCGATGCCGACGCCGGCCACGACCCAGCTCTGGGCCGAGCGCACGCCGAGCGGGTTCACGATGAACGTGAAGGCCTTCCGCATCTTCACCGGCCACCCGACCGAGGCCAAGGTCCTGCATGCCGACCTGCGCGCTGCCCTCGCGGCCTCGGAGCTACCGGCGCGCCTCTTCTACGGCGACCTGCCCGCCGACATCGCTTCGGAGCTGTGGGCGCGCTTTCGCGAGGCGCTGCTGCCGCTGCGCGCCGCCGGCAAGCTCGGCCTTGTCCACTTCCAGTTTCCGCCCTGGATCGTGGCCGATGCGACCGGGCACGCCACCGTCGAGCAATGCATCGCGCGCATGGCCGGCCACGACTGTGCCGTGGAGTTTCGCCATCGCAGCTGGTTCGCCGGCGAGCAGGCCGGCGCCACGCTCGCCTTCCTTCGCGGGCTGGGCGCGGCCCACACCGTGGTCGACGGACCCCAGGGCTTTCACAACAGCGTGCCGGCACTGTGGGAAGCCACCCAGCCCGGCTTTGCGCTGGTTCGCCTGCACGGCCGCAACAAGGCGACCTGGAACGTGCGTGGCCAGACGTCCGCGTCGGACCGCTTCAACTACGACTATCCCGACACCGAGCTCGCCGAGCTGGTGCCGAAAATCGAGCGGCTGGCGCTGACAGCCATGCAGACGCACGTGATCTTCAACAACAACATGGAAGACCAGGGCCAGCGCAACGCGCGAACGCTGACGAGCCTGCTGGCCGGACAGCGTTTGCCGCCTTCGTAGGACGCGTGCGCAATTGCGTGTCCTCGGTCTGTACGGCGCCCTCGCCGTTGCGTAGATTCGCCGCATGGCAAAGCTGAAGCTCAAGGATTGGTGGTCGCTCACGAAAAGTGCCGCCACGTCGTGGATCGATGATTACGCGCCCAGCATGGGCGCGGCCCTGTCGTACTACACCGTGTTCTCGCTGGCGCCGCTGCTGCTCATCGTGGTGTCGGTGGCGGGGCTCGTGTTCGGGGAGGAAGCCGTTCGCGGCCAGCTCTTCAGCCAGCTGCAGGGCCTCATGGGCCAGGAAGCGGCGACCGCCGTGCAGGGCCTGCTCGCCAGCGTCAGCAAGCCTTCGAAAGGCATCGCCGGAACGGTGATCGGAGTCGCTGTGCTGCTGTTCGGCGCCACGACCGTGTTCGGCGAACTGCAGGATGCGCTCGACCGCATCTGGCGGGCCCCGGCGCGCAACAAGGTCGGCGGCATCTGGGGCCTGCTGCGAACGCGCCTGCTGTCGTTCGGAATGATCCTGGGCCTGGCGTTCCTGCTCATGGTCTCGCTTGTCTTCGGCGCGGTCCTTTCCGCCCTTGGCAGCTGGTGGGGTCCGATGTTCGGCGGCTGGGAAGTGCTGGCGCAGGTCGTCAACGTGGTCGTCGGCTTCGCCCTGACGACCGGCGTCTTCGCGATGATCTACAAGCTGATGCCGCGGGTGACCGTGCGCTGGCACGACGTCTGGCTGGGCGCGCTCGTCACCTCCGCGCTGTTCACGATCGGCAAGTTCCTGATCGGCCTGTACATCGGCAAGACCGGCGTCGCGTCCGGATTCGGCGCCGCGGGCTCGCTGGTCGTCGTCTTCGTCTGGGTCTACTACTCGGCGCAGATCTTCCTCGTCGGCGCCGAGTTCACCTGGGTCTACGCGCGCACTTTCGGCTCGCGCAAGGGCGACGTGGCCGACCCGGCACCGGCCGCAGTGCCCGCCGCTGCCGCGGTGGCGACGGCCGGCGCCGAAGCGGTGCCGAGCCGGAGCGGCGCCGCGGCGGCCGAAGTCGCGGTCGCCGATGGTGATACCCACGGCAAACCGTCGGCACGACCGGGCGAGGTGCCTCAGCCGTCGTCGTGGGCCGACATCGGCACCGGGGTCGCCGTGGTGCTGGCACTGCGCTTCGTGTTGCCGCGGCTGCTGCGCCGCCTCTAGATCCGGCCCTCGTGCGGGTCGCGACCTGGAACATCAACGGCATCAACCGGCGCTTGCCGCTGCTGCTCGGCTGGCTCGCCGAGACGCAGCCCGACGTCGTCTGCCTGCAGGAGCTGAAGTCGACCGACGCCGACTTTCCGAAGGCCGCCATCGACGCGGCCGGCTACGGTTCGCTGTGGGTCGGCCAGCGCAGCTGGAACGGCGTGGCGATCCTGGCCCGTGACCGCGAACCGATCGAGCTCCGGAGAACGTTGCCGGGCGACGCTGCCGACACGCAGAGCCGTTACCTCGAGGCGGCCGTGGCCGGCATCGTCGTCGCCTCGATCTACCTGCCCAACGGCAACCCGCAGCCGGGGCCGAAGTTCGACTACAAGCAGGCCTGGTTCGAGCGCTTGATCGCGCATGCCCGCGAGCTGGCCGCGGGCGGCCATCCGGCGGTGCTTGCCGGCGACTACAACGTCGTGCCGACCGATGCCGTCGCCGACATCTACAACACCCGCTCGTGGCTCAAGAACGCGCTGCTGCAACCGGAGCCTCGCGCGGCCTTCCGGCAGCTGCTGGACGCTGGCTGGACCGACGCCGTCCGTGCCCTGCATCCGGCCGATCCCGTCTACACCTTCTGGAGCGTGTTTCGCGACAGCTTCGGCCGTGATGCCGGCATGCGCATCGATCACCTGCTGCTGAGCGACAGCATGACGCCGCGACTGCACCGTGCCGGTGTCGACCGCGTCATGCGGGGCCGCGACAACCCCAGCGATCACGCGCCGGTCTGGATCGAGCTGCGGGAATGACGTTTGCCACCGTTTCGCCATGACCGACAAACACATCCAGGCCGAGGCCGACCAGGGCAACATGGCGAAGGACCCTGCCGACTGGGTCACAGGCGACGAGCCGATGACCGGGGCGCAGAAGTCCTACCTGAAGACCCTGAGCGAAGAGGCCCACGTCGACTTCGACGAGTCGCTGAGCAAGGCCGCAGCCTCCAAACGCATCGACGAACTGCAGCACCAGACCGGGCGCGGGCTGAAGGACAAGGCGGGAGAGGGCAGGGCGCACGGCCAGGTCCAGGACGCCAACCCGGCCGACGACGGCACGACGATGTCGATCGGCCCCTGATACCCGGGAGCAGCCTCGCTCCCGCGTCTACATGACGGCGCCGAGCGCCCAGGGCACGAACTCGTTCTGGCCGTAGCCGTGAACCTCGCTCTTGGTCTTGCGCCCCGACGCGGTCTCGAGCATGAGCCGGAAGATGCGCTCGCCCATCGCGTCGATCGAGCTTGTGCCGTCGATCACCTCGCCGCAGTTGATGTCGACGTCGTCTTCCTGCTTGACCCAGAGCGCGGTGTTGGTCGACAGCTTCAGCGACGGTGACGGCGCACAGCCATAGGCCGAGCCGCGGCCGGTCGTGAAGCAGATGAGGTTGGCGCCGCCGGCGACCTGGCCGGTGGCGGAGACCGGGTCGTAGCCCGGCGTGTCCATGAAGACCAGGCCTTTGGCCGTCACCGGCTGCGCATACTCGAACACGTCGACGAGGTTGGTGGTGCCGCTCTTGGCGATCGCGCCCAGGCTCTTCTCGAGAATGGTGGTGAGGCCACCGGCCTTGTTGCCGGCCGACGGGTTGTTGTCCATCTCCTGGTCGTTCTTCTCGGTGTAGTGCTCCCACCAGCGGATGCGCGCGATCAGCTTGTCGGCGATCGCCGTCGACACGGCGCGCCGCGTCAGCAGGTGCTCACCGCCGTAGATCTCGGGCGTTTCCGACAGGATGGCGGTGCCGCCGTGGCGCACCAGGCGATCGACCGCGGCACCGAGGGCCGGGTTGGCGCTGATGCCCGAGTAGCCGTCGGAGCCGCCGCACTGGAGGCCGACCGTGATGTGGCTCGCCGGCACCGGCCTGCGCACGGCCCGGTTCGCTTCTTCCAGCAGCCATTCGACGAGCTCGATGCCGTGCGCCACCGTCTTCTTCGTGCCGCCCGTCTCCTGGATGTTGAAGGCGTGCAGCTGGGCTCCGGTGGCCAGACCCTCTTGCTCCAGCATGCCGTTGATCTGGTTGGTCTCGCAACCGAGGCCGACGACCAGCACCGAGGCGAAATTGGGGTGGCGCGCATAGCCGCCGAGGGTGCGCCGCAGCACCTGCAGCGGCTCGCCGTCGCTGGCCGTGGCGCAGCCGCCGCCGTGGGTCAGCGCAACGACGCCGTCGACGTTCGGGAAGCGTTCGAGGGCGCGCGGATTGGTGTCGCGGCGGAAGTGGTCGGCGATGGCGCGGGCCACCGTGGCCGAGCAGTTCACCGAGGTCAGGATGCCGATGTAGTTGCGCGTCGCGACGCGGCCGCCGGCGCGCACGATGCCGTCGAAGGTGGCGGGCTCGGCTTCGTAGGCCGTCGGCCGGGCACCGCTCGCCGCTGCGTAGTCGCGCGCGAAGTCGGCGAACTCGAGGTTGTGCGTGTGGACATGCTGACCGGCCGCGATGGCGACCTTCGCGGTGCCGATGATCTGGTCGTAGCGGCGCACCGGCGCACCGGCGGCGATCGCCTTTGCCGCGACCTTGTGGCCGGGTGGCACCAGGCCAGAAACCGTGATGCCTTCGCTCTCGATCCGGGTGCCGCCCACGAGCTGGTGGCGGGCGATGACGACGTCGTCGTGGGGATGGATGCGGATGACGAGCGCGTCGGTCACGGTGCGGTCCTTGGCAGGTCGGGGCCCGAAGTGTAGAGACCGTGCACGGGCAGGCTCAGGCGGCCGCGCTCTGCCTCGCCGCGCTCAGGATCGCGGCGGCCTCGGCCACCATCTGCGCAAGCCGGCGTTGCAGCCAGGGCACGACGTCGTGGATGGGCGGATGGGCGGGCAGCACGTCGAGTTCGTCGGCCGGTGGTGCGTCGTCGGCGACGGCATCGCCGCCCGTTCGTTCAGCGGCCGTGATGGGCCCGAGATTCGAACCGATCGCCGCCACCGTCTCGGCGAGGGCCGACTCGATGCGGGTCAGCTCGGAGGCGCCTTCGAGCCGTGCCAGCGAGTGGCGCACCAGCGACAGATGGGCCATGAAGCGCTCGCCGTGGTCGAGCAACGCGGCAATCTGCGCGACCGGCAGGCGCACGCCCTTCGGTTCGACCCGGCTTCGCTGCAGCGCCGCGCCGAGCGCCGACAGCGATTCGTAGGCGGTGCGCCGGGCCATGCGTTCCTCGATGGCGTCGCCCGAGCCGGCGCGCAGCGAGTGGGCGGCGTAGGCGTTCAGTTCGCGCAGCACGCGGGCGATGGCCTGCGGCACGTTGCGGCGCTCCCACGATGGCAACACGTAGCTGAACGACCAGGCCAGAGCGGCGCCGAGAAAGGTGTCGGCGATGCGCTCGGCGATGGCGAAGCCGCCGGCCGGGTTGACGAGGTGCGACTGCAGCAGCGCCATCACGCTCGCCGCCGTCGCCGTCAGCCAGTAGCGCTGGATGACGAAGGCGTGGGCGGTGCCGAGCGCGACGAGGAAGACACCGCCCTGGAACGCCGCTGAAGGCACGCGCGCGAACGCGACCACGAGCAGGCAGCCGAGCACGGTGCCGACGACGCGGCCGTTGCGCCGCGCCAGGGTGTCGCCGAGGCTGCCACGCAGCACGACGGCGACGCTGAGCACGAGCCAGTACGGGTGCGAACCCCACGGCAGCAGCACACCGAGGTAGTACGCGGTCGTCAGTGCCAGCGACATCCGGATGGCGTGGCGCAGCACCAGCGAATCGCGTCGCCAGTGCGGTCGCAGGGCCCGGATCGGCCAGCCTTCCGGCGCCACGAAGCGCTGCAGTTGCGCATGCGTGAGCGGCAGCGGTTCGAGCTCGCCACGAAGCAGGCGATGCATGCGCCGGAGGTCGTCGCCGAGGCGATCGAGACGGCCCTGCAACGCCGGCAGCAGGCGGGCGCGGGCATCGCTGGCCGGGATCGGCGGCGCCGGCACGCTGGCGACACCGCGCACGTCGTAGACCACCGCCGGAATCGATGCCAGGTCGGGCGGGTGCGGCCACCAGCCGGCCTCGCGGTGGCCGTGGCGGATCGCGGCGGCGATGGCGTCGAGCTGCTCGCCGACGCCGCGCAGGGCCTTGGCGGCGCGACCGAGCACGATCCGCCCGGCGACGTCGCTGCCGAGCAGGTCGACGTCCAGGCGGCTCGCGAGCAGGCCGTCGCGCAGGTCGATGAGGCGCAGCAGGAGGCCGACATCGCGGCACCAGCGCGGGTTCTCGCGCGCCGGGAAGAGCAGGTCGCGGGCGGCCTGCAGGCGGTCGGCGAGGGCCGCCTCGCGCGTCAGCCAGGCGCTGCGCGGCGGCGGCTCGCCACGCTGCGCCGCGGCCGCGGCGAGCACGTCGGAGCGGGCGAGGAAGAGCTGCGCGGCAGCGCGCAGGGCCTCGGCCAGTGCCAGCGTCCGGTAGCGTCGCTGCAAGGCGGCGTTGGCGAACAGCGCCCAGCCGACATACAGAAAGCCGCCGAGCGCACTCCAGCCGGCGACGGCCAGCGCATGGTGGGCCGGCGGCACCGCCATCGAGAAGATCATCGCCAGGATGGGCGCGAACGAGACGGCGCCGGCGCGGGCACCCCAGGCCAGCGTCATCATGGCGACGAAGCCGACGGCGCCGATGGCCCCGCCGAGCGCCAGCGGATGCAGCCGCAGCAGGTCGACGACGAGCGAGGCCAGTGCCGCCAGCAACGCTGCGGTGCCGACGCGGTGCGCGGTGCGCGAAGGCACGTTGGGCAGGTCGGCGATGCTGGCGCAGACCGCGCCGCTCACGACCAGCGCCGAGACGTGCGGCCCGGCGAGGGCCAGCATGCCAAGCTGGATGCCGCCGATGCCGACCGCGGCTTCGATGCCGTTGACCGCATAGGCCGGCAACAGCCGCCACGGCCGCGCCGCGGTGGCCAGGCGCGACGGGATGTTCAGCCGTCGATGAGCTTCGGGTCCCACGCATGCACCTTCTGGTGCTGCTCGCCGAGACCGGCGATGCCGAGCTTCATCTCGTCGCCGGCCTTCAGGTAGACCGGCGTCGGCTTCATGCCCATCGCCACGCCGGGTGGCGTGCCGGTGGTGATGAGGTCGCCCGGATACAACGTCATGAAGCGGCTCACGTAGGCGACGAGCTCGGCGACGCCGAAGATCATCGTCGCGGTGCTGCCGTTCTGGCGCCGCTGGCCGTTCACGTCGAGCCACATGGCGAGGGCCTGCGGGTCGGCGACCTCGTCCGCGGTGACCATCCACGGACCGACCGGGCCGAAGGTGTCGCAGCCCTTGCCCTTGTCCCAGGTGCCACCACGCTCCATCTGGTATTCGCGCTCGGACACGTCGTTGACGACGCAATAGCCCGCGACGTGCTTGAGCGCATCGGCCTGCTCGACATAACGCGCGGCACTCCCGATCACGATGCCGAGCTCGACCTCCCAGTCGCTCTTCGTCGAGCCCTTGGGCAGCACGACGGCGTCGTTGCAGCCGACCAGGCAGCTGCTCGGCTTCATGAAGATGATCGGCTCCTTGGGGATCGGCGCGCCGGTTTCAGCGGCGTGGTCGGAGTAGTTCAGGCCGATGCAGATGAACTTGCCCATGCCGCTCCAAGGCGGTGCGATCCGGCCGGGGTTCGCCACCGCCGGCAGCTTCGACGGGTCGAGCTCGGCGAGGCGCTTCAGGTTGGCCGGCAGCATCGTCGCCGCCGTGATGTCGGGGACGATGCCGGAGAGGTCACGCACGGTGCCTCCCGCGTCGACGAGCGCCGGCTTCTCTGCGCCCTTGGCGCCGTATCGCATCAGTTTCATGGGTCTTCCTGAGAGGGGGACCGACGAGTTTAGGTCGGGCTCCACGCAACGTCGACATCGCCCCCACGAAATCGTCACGGCGGCGCCAGCATGCTCGGCCGATGGCGATCCAGAAATCGGGCGCGAGGGCGTGGGTGTCGAAGCGCGCGTTGCGGCTGCCGCCGCTGCATCGCGGCCATCTCGCGGCCGTGTTGCTCCTGGTGCTCTATGCCTGGTTCTGGAGCGTGTCGGTGCATCGCATCCACGACGCTCCGTTCGCTGCCTTCGCGCGGGTGTTCGTGACCGGGTGTGGCGACTTCGAACACTTCTACGACGCGGCCCGGGCGCTGCGGACCGGCAGCGACCTGTACGGGTCGGGCGTCCACGGCTACATCTATCCGCCGCTCGTCGCCTTCCTGCTCATGCCGCTGTCTCGCCTGCCGGTCCAGATTGCGGCCCTGACGATGCTGTGCCTGAACCTGGCGATGGGCCTGGCGTGTGCCTGGCTCGCAGCGAGCGAGGTCATGCGTCGCTTCCGGCTCGGCCAGGCGCCGGTGGATGTGCTCGTCGTCGCTGCCGTCGCGTCGCTGCTGGTCGCGACCCGCCTGCGCAGCGAGTTCCAGATGTGGCAGACCGATGTGCCGATGATGCTGCTGATGGTCCTCGCCCTGCGCTGGCTGGACGACCGGCCGCGGCTCGCCGGCATCGCCCTTGGCCTGGCGGTGTTCATCAAGTTCCTGCCCGTCGTGTACCTGCCGTGGCTGCTCCTGCGTCGACGTTTTCAGACTGCGTCGTGGATGGTGGCCGGGATGGCGGCTGCTGCCGCGCTGCCCGCGCTCGCCTCGGGATGGATCGTCAACCTGCACGACCTCGAGACCTCGTTGTCCGGCGTCCTCCGGCTGATGGGCTTCGCCACCCTCGGGCCTCGCGTCGCCAGGGTCGACGCGATGACTGCCGACTACAGCGTTTCCGTCACCAGCGGTCTGGCGCGGATGCTCGGACCCTCGGCGTCGCCGACCGAGGCGCTGGCGATCTCGGCCGCCGTCGCTGTGCTGGTGGTCGCCCTTATCGTGCGCGTCTATCGCGTCGCCGGCGCCCCCGTTCTGGCCTGGCCGGCTGCCGAGTCGCAACGCGAGCGCCCTTACGACGGCCTGGTCGCGATCGAGTGGATGGCGCTGATCGCGTTCGCGCTCGCCTTCGGCCCGCAGACCAATCCGCGTCACACCAGCCTGCTGCTCATGGTCGCGACCGTGCTGTCGGCGCTGCTCTGCTCGGCGAAGCCGGGCGTGCCCCGGACTGCGACGATCGCGGCCACCGCCATGCTCGTGTTCGGGCTGGTCTTTCCGCCGAACCTGCCCGAGCTGGCGACCACGCTTGCAGCCTGGCGCGGCATCGGCGGCACCGGCTGGTGCCTGGCCTTGATGCTGCCGCTGGTCTTCCGGGCCGGTCTTCGACATGTTCTCCCACCCGACACCGATGACCGACACTGACCGTCAAGCCCTCTCCAAAGTGCCCGAGGTCACTCTCGCCTTCTGGTTCATCAAGATCCTGGCGACCACGCTGGGCGAGACCTGGGGCGACGCGGTCACCATGTCGATGAACCTCGGCTACCTGGTCGGCACGGCCATCTTCGCCACGATCTTCGTCGTTGCCGTGAGCGCGCAGGTGGCCGCGCGGCGGTTCCATCCCTACCTGTTCTGGGCCGTCATCGTCGCGACGACGACGGCCGGCACGACCTTCGCCGACTTCGTCGACCGCTCGCTCGGCATCGGCTACCTCGGTGGCTCGGCGATCCTGCTGGCGCTGCTCCTGGCCACGCTCGCGCTCTGGCATCGAAGCCTCGGCTCGGTCGCGCTCGACTCCATCCGGTCGCGCCGGGCCGAGGTCTTCTACTGGGCGACGATCATGTTCTCGCAGACGCTCGGCACGGCACTCGGCGACTGGGTGGCCGATGGCGCGGGTCTCGGCTACACGGGCGGTGCCCTGGTGTTCGCCGTCGGGCTGGCGATCGTCGCCGCCGTCTGGCGGCTCGGCCGCGGGTCGCAAGCCGCGCTGTTCTGGGCCGCCTTCATCCTGACCAGGCCGCTCGGCGCGACCATCGGCGACTTCCTCGACAAGCCGCATGACCACGGTGGCCTTGCACTGAGTCGCTACGTGGCGTCGGCCGTCCTCGCCGCCTTGATCGTTGCCTGCATCGCGTTCTTTCCGCAGCGCGCGGAACGACACGCCTCTTCGGCAGCCGCCTAGTTCGCCCAGCCGCCGTCGATGAGTTGCGACGTGCCGGTGGTGAACGCCGACTCGTCGCTGGCCAGGTAGACGGCGAGCGCCGCGATCTCGGCGGTGGTGCCGAGCCGGCCCATCGGCTGGCGCGCCACGAAGGCGGCCTCGACCTGCGCCAGGGTCTGGCCGCTCGCTTCGGCTTGCGCGGCGATGCGCTGGCGCAGCGACGGCGACTCGATGGTGCCGGGGCAGATGGCGTTGCAGCGGATGCCCTGGGTGATGAAGTCGGCGGCGATCGACTTCGTCATCCCGATCACGGCCGCCTTGGTGGCGGTGTAGACGAACCGGTTGGGCACGCCCTTGATGCTCGACGCCGCCGACGCGACGTTGATGATCGAGCCGCCGCCGGCCTTGAGCATCGGCGGCAGCAGCGCCCGGATGACGCGGTACATGGCACGCACGTTAAGGTCGAACGAGAGGTCGTAGGCGAGCTCGTCGCACTCGAGGATGCTGCCGGCGTGGACATAGCCGGCGCCGTTGAAGAGGACGTTGACGGGGCTCTTGCTGCCGGCCTCGAGCGTGGCCGCGAGGATGGCGCTGGCGTCGGTGACGTCGAGCCGGCGGGTCTCGCAGCCAGTGGTGCGGGCGAGATCGGCGAGCAGGGTCTCGTTGATGTCGGTGGCGATCACGCGCGCGCCCTCGCGAACGAAGGCTTCGGCGGCGGCGCGGCCGATGCCCTGGCCAGCAGCGGTGACGAAGGCGGTCTTGCCGGCGAGGCGGTCGGTCATGGTCGGGTTTCCTTGTGCGGGTCGCGTCGGGGCGGAAGAGAACATCGCCTCGCCCGCAACGGTAAAGAATAATTTCCGCTCGGAGGCGGCGTCAACACGGAGTTTGCCTCGCACGAGGGCGGTTCTCCGAGGCTGGCAGGCGCCGCGCCAGGCGCGCCGTGCCTTTTTGGAGGCGGGCCGCCCCGCATGCCGGCCATCACGATGCGCTGCAGCTCTTGGTAGTCTGCGTCGCCGACACGACCGCCCCCTGCATGGACCAGCCGCCTTCTCCCCACACGCCCGAGCGACCCGTGGCCCCGCTGCCCCGACCGGCCCTGTCCAGCCGCGGTCGCTGGCTGGGCACCGTGCTGGCCGTGCTCGGCCTGGTGGCACTGGCGGCGCTGGCGTGGTGGCTGACGCATCGCGCACCCGAATCCGCTGCCGGAGCGCGTGGCGCTGCGGGCAGCGCCTCGGCTGCATCGGGCGCCGGCGGCGCGGGTGCCACCGCCGGTGGCGCCGGTGGCCGCGGCGGCCGAGGCGGCGCCGGCGCCAGCACGGTCGGCTTCGCGGTCGTGGTGCGGGCCAATCTGCCGGTCGTCCTCGACGCGCTGGGCACGGTGACGCCGGCCGTCACCGTCACCGTGCGGCCCCAGGTCTCGGGCGTGATCAGGCAAGTGCTGTTCACCGAAGGCCAGCTCGTGACGAAGGGCCAGTTGCTCGCCGTCATCGACCCGCGGCCGTTCGAGATCGCGCTGCAGCAGGCCGTCGGCGCGCGCCAGCGCGACGAGGCCCAGCTCGAGAACGCCAAGGTGCAGTTGCAGCGCTACCAGACGCTGCTCGGCCAGGACTCGATCGCGCGCCAGGACGTCGATACGCAGCGGGCCTCGGTCAAGCAGCTCGAGGGCACGATCGTCATCGACCGCTCGACCGAGGCCACGGCCCGGCTCAACCTGGGCTACAGCCGCATCGTGGCGCCGGTGGCCGGGCGAGTCGGACTGCGGCCGATCGACAGCGGCAACTACATCGGCGCCGGCGACTCGTCGGGCGTTGCCGTCATCACGCAGGTGGCGCCGATCGACGTCGAGTTCGCGGTGCCGCAGGACCGCGTGCCGGAGATCCAGGCCAGCGTCGCCGCCGGCGAGAAGCTGGCGGTGGCGGCCTACGACCGCACCCGGACCACCAAGCTCGACGAGGGCACCTTCTCGACGCTCGACAACCAGATCGACACCCAGACGGGCACCGTGAAGGCGAAGGCGCGTTTTGCCAACGCGCGCACGCAGCTGTTCCCGAACCAGTTCGTCAACGTGCGGCTGCTGCTGCGCTCCCTCGACGGTGCCGTCGTCGTGCCGGTGACGGCGATCCGGGCCGGCGCCGACGGCGACTTCGTCTATGTGCTGAAGGACGACCGCACGGTCAGCGTGAGGCCGGTCAAGCGCGGCATCTCGACCAACGACGTCGTCGCGATCGACAGTGGCCTGGTGCCGGGTGAGCGCGTCGTCACCGAGGGCGGCGACCGGCTCAAGGAAGGCGCCCGCGTCCAGCTCGCCAGCGACCGGCCGGCATCGGGTGCAGATTCAGGTGCAGGTGGCCGCCGCGGGGCGTCGGGCGTCGAGGGCGGCGCTTCCGGTGCACGCCGGCACCGACCGTCTTGAGCCCATCGCGCCCGTTCATCCTCCGCCCGGTGGCGACCTCGCTGCTGATGGTGGCGATCGTGCTCGCGGGGCTGGTCGGCTTTCGCATCCTGCCGCTCGCGGCGCTGCCGCAGGTCGACTACCCGACGATCCAGGTGCAGACGCTCTACCCCGGGGCCAGCCCCGAGGTGATGGGCAACACCGTGACGGCGCCGCTCGAACGCCAGTTCGGGCAGATGGCCGGGCTCGAGCGCATGAGCTCGACGAGCGCCGCCGGCGCCTCGATCATCACCCTGCAGTTCACGCTCGGCCTGACCCTCGACGTCGCCGAGCAGGAGGTCCAGGCGGCGATCAACGCGGGCTCGTCGCTGCTGCCCGCCGACCTGCCGGCGCCGCCGGTCTACGCCAAGGTCAACCCGGCCGACGCGCCCGTGCTGACGTTGGCGATCAGCTCCGAGACGATGCCGCTCACCGAGGTGCAGAACCTCGTCAGCACGCGTCTGGCGCAAAAGATCAGCCAGGTCTCGGGCGTCGGACTGGTCTCGCTCGCCGGCGGCCAGCGGCCGGCCATCCGCATCCAGGCCGACACCCAGGCGCTGGCCTCGTACGGCATCGGCATCGACACGTTGCGCACGGCCATCGCGGCAGCCAACGCGAACAGCGCCAAGGGCAGCTTCGACGGCCCGAAGCGCAGCTACACGATCAACGCCAACGACCAGCTGCTGACCGCGGCCGACTACAAGAGCCTCATCGTCGCCTACCGCAACGAGGCGCCGGTGCGCCTGATCAACGTCGCCAAGGTGATCGAGAGCGCCGAGAACACGCGGCTCGGCGCCTGGGCCGGCAGCGTCTCGGACGGCATCGTCACGCTCCGGCCGTCGATCATCGTCAACGTCCAGCGGCAGCCGGGCGCCAACGTGATCGCGACCGTCGACGCCATCAAGAAGCAGCTGCCCGAGCTGCAGGCGTCGCTCCCCGCCAACCTGCGCGTCGAGGTGCTGGCCGACCGCACGACCGGCATCCGCGCCTCGGTCGAGCATGTCGAGACGGAGCTCGTGCTGGCGGTGGTGATGGTCGTGCTGGTCATCTTCGCCTTCCTCGGCAGCCTGCGCGCCACCGTGATCGCGAGCATCGCCGTGCCGATCTCGCTCATCGGCACCTGCGGCGCGATGTACCTGCTCGGCTACAGCCTGAACAACCTCAGCCTGATGGCGTTGACGATTGCCACCGGCTTCGTCGTCGACGACGCGATCGTGATGATCGAGAACATCTCGCGCTACATCGAGAAAGGCATGAAGCCGCTCGACGCCGCGCTGCGAGGCGCCGAGGAGATCGGCTTCACGATCATCTCGCTCACCGTGTCGCTGATCGCGGTGCTGATCCCGCTGCTTTTCATGGGTGACGTCGTCGGCCGCCTGTTCCGCGAGTTCGCGGTCACGCTCGCCATCACGATCCTGATCTCGGCCGTGGTCTCGCTGACGCTGGTACCGATGATGTCGGCGCGCTGGCTGAAGCCCAGGCTCGAGGGCGACGATCGCAAGCAGCACGGGCTCGGCGGCTGGTTCAAGCAGCGCTTCGACGATGTCGTCGACCGCTACGACCGTGGCCTGGTCTGGGTCATCGACCACGAAGGCCTGACGCTGCTCGTCGCCATCGCGACGCTGGCCCTCACGGTCGTGCTCTACCTGTTCATTCCCAAGGGCCTGTTCCCGACCCAGGACACCGGCCAGCTGCAGGCCCGCGTCGAGGCCGCGCAGGACGTGTCGTACGCGCGCATGGCCGAGCTCCAGCAGGCCGCGGCGCAGGCCGTGCTTGCCGATCCGGCCGTCGCGAACCTGAGCTCGTTCATCGGCGTCGATGCCGCCAACAACACGATGCTGCACACCGGCCGCATGCTCATCAATCTGAAGCAGGACCGGCCGGCCCAGCCCGAGCTGATGGACCGCCTGCGCGAGCGCGTGCGCGCGGTGGCCGGCGTCACGCTCTACCTGCAGCCGACGCAGGACCTGACCATCGACTCCGAGAGCGGGCCCACCGAGTTCCGCGTCTCCGTCGAAGGCGCCGACACCGCCACCGTGACGCAGTGGGTCGACAAGCTGGTGACCGAGATGCAGAAGTCGGCGAAGCTGCGCAACGTGACCAGCGACGCCGGCGCCCAGGGCCTGGCCGCCTACATCGACATCGACCGCGACACCGCCGCGCGCCTTGGCGTCACCGCCAGCGCCATCGACGACGCGCTCTACAGCGCCTTCGGCCAGCGCATCGTCTCGACGATCTTCACCGAGACCAACCAGTACCGCGTCATCCTCGAAGCGCAGCCTGGCCTGCTGGGCACGGCCCAGTCGCTCGGCAAGCTCAACCTCCGCACGAGCTCCGGCCAGCCGACGCCGCTCGATGCCATCGCCAGAATCAGCGAACGGCGGGCGCCGCTGCAGATCACGCACGTCGCGCAGTACCCGGCGTCGACGATCGGCTTCGACCTGAACGGCAATGCCTCGCTCGGCGCCGGCGTCGACGCTGTTCGCGCCGCCGCGAAGACCATTGCCTTGCCCAAGAGCGTGCAGCTCACCTTCCTCGGCGCCACGGGCGCCTACGAGAACTCGCTCTCGAACCAGCTCTGGCTCATCCTGGCGGCGGTGGTCTGCGTCTACATCGTGCTCGGCGTGCTCTACGAGAGCTACGTGCACCCGCTGACGATCCTTTCCACCTTGCCGTCGGCGGGCGTGGGTGCCCTGCTGGCGCTGCTGATCAGCGGCAACGGCCTCGGGGTGATCGGCATCATCGGCATCATCCTTCTCATCGGCATCGTCAAGAAGAACGCGATCATGATGATCGACTTCGCGATCGAGGCCGAGCGCGACGAACACAAGAGCGCGCGCGAAGCCATCCACCAGGCCGCGTTGCTGCGCTTCCGGCCGATCCTGATGACGACGCTGGCGGCGCTCTTTGCCGCCCTGCCGCTGATGCTCGGCTGGGGCGACGGTCACGAATTGCGCCGCCCGCTCGGTCTGGCCATCTTCGGCGGCCTCATCGTCAGCCAGCTTCTCACGCTGTTCACGACGCCGGTGATCTACCTCGCGTTCGATCGGCTGGGGCGCCGGTTCGGGGGTTCGCAAGCCGATTTGGCGGAGCAGGCGGCGTGAAGGCGCGTTTCGGTCACGGCTTGGCGGGATCGGGACGACGGGGCGCTCTCTTGCGCTCATGTCCCCCGGCGAGGACCGGGACGGCCCTCGCCTCCTCCTTGACTTCGCTCCAGAGAACGCCCCGCCGGCCCGCTCCTGCACGGCGCCCGATGGCCTTGGCCGTCCGAAAGCCGCGTAGCCAGGCGAGGACATGAACCTCTCCGCCCCCTTCGTCCGCCGCCCCATCGGCACCGTCCTCCTGACCGCGGGCATTGCGCTCGCCGGCATCGGTGCCTTCTTCGCCCTGCCGGTGTCGCCGCTGCCGCAGGTCGACTACCCCTCGATCTCGGTGAGCGCGAGCCTGCCCGGCGCCAGCCCGGACACCATGGCGACGAGCGTGGCGACGCCGCTCGAGCGTCGGCTCGGCTCGATCGCCGGCGTCAACGAGATCACGTCCAACAGCGGCAGCGGCTCCACGCGCATCAGCATGCAGTTCGACCTGAACCGCGACATCGACGGCGCCGCCCGCGAGGTGCAGGCCGCGATCAACGCGTCGCGCGTCGACCTGCCCGCCACGCTCAAGAGCAACCCGACCTACCGCAAGGCCAACCCGTCGGACGCGCCCTGCATCATCCTGGCGCTGACGTCGAAGACGCGCACGCCGCAGCAGATCTACGACGCGGTGTCCAACATCGTGCAGCAGAAGGTCGCGCAGGTCGCGGGCGTCGGCGACGTCGAGATCGGCGGCGGTTCGCTGCCGGCCGTGCGCATCGACCTGAACACGCTGGCGCTGAACAATCTCG
>JBDTCA010000361.1:0-4764 GCA_039923815.1 Caldimonas sp.
TCGGCCAGCCACTGCAGGTCGTCGCGCGGGCTGACGCGGTAGCCCTCGGCGGGCTGCACGGCGGTGGTCGCTTCGAGCAACGGGATCGACGCCAGCCGCAGCGGCTCGAGGGTGACCTGGTAGCGGATCGCCGGGCCGCTCGTCTTCAGGTCGGGCAGGCGGGCGACGTTCGTCGCGATGGCGACCGGCGGGCCCAGCGGGCGCCACTCGGTGCCGTCGAATCGCGTCAGCACCGGGCCGCGGAAGTACATGTCGGCGGCCGCGGGCACGGCGCCTTCGAAGCGCAAGCGCATCGCAATGGCGTCGTCGCTCGCGACCTCGGCCACCGAGCCCATCCTCATGGTGTTGGACAGGCCGGTCTTCGAGATCCCGTCCTGCGGCACGCCCCAGAGCGGGCCGACGCGCGGGAACAGCACGAAGAGCAGCGCCATCACCGGCGCCCCGAGCAGCGCGGTGCGTAGTGCCAGCCCGCCGGCCTGGCGCAGGCTCGGCTGGCCGACCGGCATGTGGGCCAGCACCAGCGCCGTCAACAGGCCCCACACCGAGACCAGCATCGCCGCTGCGACGAGCAGTGACTGCGAATACAGGAAGTGGGTGAGGATGATGAAAAAGCCGAGGAAGAAGACGACGAAGGCGTCGCGCCGGGCCCGGAGCTCGAGCGTCTTCAGCGCCATCAGTGCCACGGCGAGCGTCACCCCCGGCTCCTTGCCGAGCAGCGTGCGATACGAGAAGAAGGTCAGGCCGAGCGCCATGACGAGCACCCCGATCAGCCACCAGCGGCTGGGCAAGGCCGCGTTGACGAAGGCCAGCCGCGCCCGCCATGCGAGCACGACGGCGGTGAGCGCGATCGCCCACGTCGGCAGGTGCGAGGCATGCGGCAGCACGGTCCACGCGATCACGGCGAGCAGGAACCAGGTGTCCCGGGTCTCGCGCGGCAGCTTCGACCAGCCGGGCCAACGCGGCACGAGGGTCATCGCCGTCGCCCGGGTGCTCAGGCTCGCCACAGCGCCAGGGCCTCGAGGCAGGCCGTTCGCTGCGCCTCGCCGACCGCCGGCGCCAGCTCGGCACCCGGCAGGCGCAGACCGTAGTCGGCGCCGGCACGGTGGGCGGCGATCGTCCATGCGGCCAGCCGCGAGATGCGTTCTTCGGCAGCAAGCGCGCCGCAGGCGGCCCAGTCGAGCCAGAGCTCCTGGCGGTTCGATACGCGGGTGTCGCGGCTGACGAGCTCGGCGCCGGTCTCGAGCGCCTGCGCCGCCTTCTTCCACGCCACCAGCTTGAGCGGATCGCCGCGGCGGTAGGCGCGCACGCCTTCGATCTCGCCGCCGTCGCTGCTGCTGCGCGACGGCGCCGCGCCGCCGCTGATCGGCCGTGCCGCCGGCAGCGCCGGAGCCTGCGTCTCGAGGCGGGGATAGACCAGCAACCGCGCCGCCGGCCGCCACACCGTCCAGGCTCGGAAGAGGCCGAGCGGGAAGCGTGTCTCGGCGCTCAGCGTCGGTACCTCGTGCAGGCCGCGCGACAGCGGCACGAAGCTGACGTGCGAGATCGCCTGGCCGCCGGCCGGCACATTGGTCCAGGTCAGCGTCGACTCGGCCGCGTCGAGCAGGCGCAGGCCGATGCCGAAGCGTGCCGAAGACGGGCTCGTCATCTGCAGCGCGAGCACGGCGCTGTCGCCGGCGAAGGCGGGCGCAGGCGGCCGCAGGTGCAGCGTCAGACCGCGCAGCGTGCCGTGCGTGAGATGCATCGAGACGACGCCACTGCCGGCCAGCAGGAAGGTCAGCACGTAGCCGAGGTTGAGCTGATAGTTGACGGACGCGAGCAGCAGCACGACCAGCGTCAGCGCGAACATCCAGCCGGCGCGCGTCGGCAGGATGTAGACGTTGCCTTGCGTCAGCAGCTGGCTGTCGGTGCGAGGCAGTCGGGACTGCCACCAGGTGCGAAACCGGCTGCGCACGTGGACGGCCGGATTCAGCTGCGCGGCGGCGATCAAGGCAGAGGCACCGCCTCGATCATGGCGCGGACCTGTTCGGCACGGCCGCGACCGGCACCGGCGGCGGGCACGAGGCGATGCGCGATCGTCTGCGGCAGGATGTACTGGATGTCGTCGGGTGCGACATAGTCGCGACCGCCGAGCAGTGCCCGCGCCCGCGCCGCCCGCAGCACGGCGACACCGGCGCGGGGCGAAAGGCCCTCGGCGAACCAGGCGCCGGAGCGCGTCGCCGCGATCAGCGACTGCAGGTAGTCGAGCAACGCGTCGGAGGCGTGCACGGCCTGCACCGTCTTCTGCGCTGCCAGCAGTTCGGCGGGCGACATCACTGCCTGCAGCCGGCCGACCGCCTCGCGTCGGTCGGCCCCCGCAAGCAGCTCGCGCTCGCTCTTGCGATCGGGGTAGCCGAGCGTGATGCACATCAGGAAGCGGTCGAGCTGCGACTCGGGCAGCGGATACGTGCCGAGCTGGTCGGTCGGGTTCTGCGTCGCGATCACGAAGAAAGGCGCCGGCAGGGCGCGAGTCTCGCCCTCGACCGTGACCTGATGCTCTTCCATCGCCTCGAGCAACGCGCTCTGCGTCTTGGGGCCGGCGCGGTTGATCTCGTCGGCAAGCAACACCTGCGCGAACACCGGCCCGGCGTGGAACACGAACGCCTCCTTGCTGCGCTCGTAGACGCTGACGCCGATGAGGTCGCTCGGCATCAGGTCGGCGGTGAACTGCGTGCGCGAAAAGCGCAATCCGAGCGAGACGGCGATGGCGTGGGCGAGAGTGGTCTTGCCGACCCCTGGAACGTCTTCGATCAGCAGGTGGCCGCCGGCCAGCATGCAGGCCACGCAGTCCTCGATCTGGGCCTGCTTGCCTACAATGATCGATCCGATCTGGTCGACGAGTTCGGACAGCTGGGCGGCAAGAGGTCGACTCATCGCATCGACCTTACTAGAAAACCCCTGTTTCGATCCCTCCATGACCACGGCGTTTTACACACATCCGGACTGTCGTCGACACGACATGGGCGACGGTCACCCCGAGTGCCCGCAGCGCCTCGATGCCATCGATGACTTCCTGCTGGCCTCGGGTCTCGACGCCGCGCTCGAACGCCGCGAAGCCCCCGAGGTCGACCTCGCCGACGTCGCCCTCGCGCACAGCAGCGGCTATGTCGGCGAGTTGCGCGATCTGCTCGAGCGCGTCGCCGCCTCCGGTGAGCGGCATGCGATCGACGCCGACACCGTGGCTTCGCCCGGCAGCTGGGCTGCGGCGGTGCGCGCCGCCGGCGCGGCAGTCGCCGCCACCGATGCCGTCATCGACGGCGAGATCCGCAATGCCTTCTGCTCGGTGCGGCCGCCCGGCCATCACGCCACGCGTGACAGTGCCATGGGTTTCTGCTTCTTCAACAACGTCGCCGTTGCCGCTCGCCACGCGCTCGACGTGCGCGGCCTCGAGCGCGTCGCGATCATCGACTTCGACGTCCATCACGGCAACGGTACCGAGGACATCATCGCCGGCGACGAGCGCGTGCTGATGGCCAGCATCTTCCAGCACCCGCTCTATCCGTACACTGGCGCGGTGCCGATGGGCACCAACATGGTCAACGTGCCGGTGCCGCCCTACGCGCGCGGGCCGCAGGTTCGGGCCCTGATCGAGGAGAACTGGCTCGAGCGGCTCGACGGGTTCGCGCCCCAGATGGTGTTCATCTCGGCCGGCTTCGACGCCCACCGCGAAGACGATCTCGGCCAGCTCGGTCTCGTCGAGGCCGACTACACCTGGATCACCGAGAAGATCGTGGCCCTGGCAGAAAAGCACGCGAAGGGTCGAATCGTGTCGTGCCTCGAGGGCGGCTACAACCTAAGCGCCCTGGCGCGCAGTGTCGCCGCGCATCTCAGGGTGCTCGTGAAGTGACCCTCGCCACGCGCCCGCTGCCGTGACCCGTTCCTTCGACGTCCGTGAGTTCGACGATCTCGTCGTCGCGCTGACGCAGCCGGGCGCGATCGCCGAGCTCGGGATCCTCGCCGCCTGTCTGCTGCTGGCCTGGCTCGTCGTCTTCGTGGTTCGCGGTCGGTCGCGGCCGGTGGCCTCGGTCTGGTTCGGCAACCAGATCTTCGACGGCGTTCTCTTCCCGGTGCTGGCGCTGTCTTTCGCATTCGCGGCCCGCACCGCGCTGGCGGGCACGATCCGGCCGGCCGTGTTCAAGGTCGCGATCCCGATCCTGATCTCGCTCGTCGTGATCCGACTCAGCGTGCGGGTGCTGAGCCGCACCTTTCCGAGCGTGTCGTGGGTGCGCACGGTCGAGCGGAGCATCTCGTGGCTGGCGTGGATCGCCGTCGTGCTGTGGGTCACCGGTGTCTCGCCCATGATCCTCGACGCCATGGACGACGTGCACTGGACTGTCGGCAACGCCAAGGTCAGCCTGCGCAACCTGCTCGAGGGCACCATCACGGCCGGCATCGTCATGGTGCTGGCCCTCTGGATCTCGGCGGCCATCGAGCGCAGGCTGCTTTCGGGCAGTGGCCACGATCTGTCGTTGCGCAAGATCGCTGCCAACCTGGTGCGCGTGCTGCTGCTCTTCGTCGGCCTGATGGTCGCCCTCTCGGCGGTGGGCATCGACCTGACGGCGCTCTCGGTTCTCGGCGGGGCCATCGGCGTGGGCATCGGCCTTGGCCTGCAGAAGATCACGGCGAACTACATCAGCGGCTTCGTGATCCTGGCCGAGCGGAGCTTGCGAATCGGCGACATGGTCAAGGTCGACAACTTCGAAGGTCGCATCAGCGACATCCGCACGC
>JBDTCA010000362.1:0-6799 GCA_039923815.1 Caldimonas sp.
GGCCTCGGCGGTGTCGTTCAGCTTGACCTGCACGACGGTGACCCCGTGGCGCTTCTTCACCTCGCCGCCGACCCAGGCAATGAAGGCATTCGTGCGCTCGTCGCCGGCCCAGGCGTTCCAGTACACGGTCTGGCCCTTGGCCGCGGCGGCGATGTCCGCCCAGGGCCGGGTTTCCGCGGCCGCGTGGACCGAGCCGGCGAGCATGGCGCTGATGACGATGGCGGCCAGGCGCCGGGTCCTCGAATTCATCCGGAAGTGTCTCGATTTCTTGGGACGCGGCAGTGTAGGGTCGGGGTCCATTGCCCGTGCGGCTCACCCAATTTACGATTGTCTGGAGACCCCATGACTGCAGCTTCGTTTCCGGCGTTCTCGCGCGTCGCTCTTGCCGGCGTCGTTGTTGCCGTCGTTGCCGCCACCGGTCTCGTCGCCGGTTGCGCTTCACCGCAGGTCGATGCGCAGTGGCGTGACCCGGCGCTCAGCGGCAGCTTCCTGCGCGGCGCCCGCGTCCTCGTCGCGTGCGACGCGTTCGAGGTCGTGATCCGGCAGATCTGCCAGGACCATCTCGCCAGCGAGGTGACTGCACGCGGCGCCACGCCGGTGTTCGTTCCGCCCGGCGTGCCGATCGCGCCCGATCGCCCGGTCGACGCGCAGCTGCTGCCGGTGGCGCGCGCGGCGGGCGCCAAGGCGATGATGGTGATGACGGTGGCCGTGGCGGTGAGCGACGTCAGCCCCGGCTTCTCGATCGGCATCGGCGGCTTCGGCTTCGGCCGCAGCGGTGGCGTCGGCCTGGGTGCCGATGTGCCGCTGGGCGGCGGCAGGGTGACCTCGGGCTACTCGGCGAACGGCCGCGTCACCGATGTCTCGAACGGCCGCCTGGTATGGACGGCCAAGGCGACGTCGCCGGCGAGGAGCGATGTCAACGCGCAGATGTCCGGTCTCTCGAAAGCGGTGCTTGGCGCCGCCGATCAGGCCGGCCTGTTCTAGTCAGCCTCGACAGCGTCAGCCTGCGACCGGCCCCGGCTGCGCCTGATCGACGACGAAGCGAGCGGCGGTGGTGATGCCGCTGGCCGGGTCGAGGGGTCGGTCGACGACCTCGAGGCTGGCACGCAGCTCCGTGCGCGTCATCTCGAACCTCGTGAAGCCGCGCTGGTCGGAGCGGCCGTAGTGCACGTGCGGATTGAACGGCAGGGCGGCGTCGACGCGTGACTGGGCCAGCGACAGGCTGGTGATCGAGGTGCCGCAGAACTCGCTCGCCATCACGGCCGACTTCGGGTCGTCGTAGTCGACCTTGAGGTCGGCGACGTAGTTGCTGTGGACATCGCCACCGACGACGACGAGGCCGGGCACCTTCTTCTCGGCCGCCGCGCCGAGCACGCGCGTGCGCGACGGCGCGTAGCCGTCCCAGGCGTCGGTCCAGTAGGTGCCGCCCTGCGCCGGATCGGTCCAGGCGAAGCGCGACATCAGCGACTGCTGCATGAGCAGGTTCCAGGGCCGCGCCAGGTCCCAGCCGTCGGCGAGCCAGCGCTCCTGCTCGGCGCCGAGCAGCGAGCGCTTCGGGTCGAGCAGTTCGGGGCAGTCGGCGAGCCTGACGGTGTTGGAGCCGCCGCGGCCGGGTTTCGGGCAGGCCTGCGGGTCGCGGTACTGGCGATCGTCGACACGGTGGATGCGAACCAGCGAGCCCCAGTCGGTGCGGCCGACGATGCGCATGTCGGGGCCGACCGGGCGTGCCGACTGCGGGAACGGCATGTGTTCCCAGTAGGCCTGGTAGGCGGCGCTGCGGCGCGCCCGCATGTCCACGGCGAGGTCGACGCCACGCAGGTTGGCGTAGTCGTTGGCGACCTCGTGGTCGTCCCAGATCAGCATCCACGGCAAGGCGGCGTGGGCGGCGCGCAGCAGCGGATCGCTCTTGTAGGTGGCGTAGCGGGCGCGGTACTGGTCGAGCGTGAAGGCGGTGCCGGCCTCGAGGGTGCGGACCGAGTCGCGCGCTGCCCGACCTTCGTAGATGTAGTCGCCCAGGAAGAGCACGAGGTCGAGGTCGGCGGCAGCGATATGGCGCCAGGCCGCGTAGTGGCCGCTCTCGTAGCGCTGGCAGCTGGTGATGACGAAGCGCAGCCGGTCGGTGGCGGCGTGCGCATCGGGTGCCGTGCGCGTGCGGCCGGTCTCGCTCTGCTGACCGAGCGCGGCGAATCGGTACCAATACCAGCGGTCGGATGCCAGGCCGGCGGGCTCGGCATGGACGCTGTGGCCCCACGCCGCCTCGGCCGTCTCGGCGCCGCGCGCGACGACGCGGCGGAACTGCTCGTCGTCGGCGATCTCCCAGGCGACGGGCACGCGCTCGCCGAGTCCGGCGCCGGTCAGGCGCGTCCACAGCACCATGCCGGAAGCGTGCGGCTGGCCGGAGGCGATGCCCTGGCCGAAGCGGGCGCTGTCGGCGAGCGCCGGCGCGCTGGCGAGGAAAGGCAGGCCGACCGTGGCCGCCGCGGCGCCGACACCGGCGACGAAGCGTCGCCTCTGCATCGGCAACCCGCTCAGGCGCCGATCTCGTCGATCTCGCGGTAGAGGTCGCGCAGCCACATCTTGACGCGCTGTCGATCCATGAGGCCGAGGCCGCCGGGGTCCTTCTCGGAGCTCTTCGCCTTCCAGAAGGTGCTGCTGGCGGCATCGATCTTCTGGATCACGTGCTCGTTGAGCTTCTTCATGGAGACCACGTGGGCACCGAGCGCGATGGCCCGGGCCTGTTCGCCCGATTGCTCGAGGCCGGCGAAGTCGCCACCGCGAACCTGGTTGCGGACGAGCACGTACGACAGGCCGCTGCCGAAACGGTCGAGCAGGCGGCGCAGCAGGTCGACCGAGTCCTTGCCGGTGTCCATCACGTGCCAGTAGAAGAGCTTCATGCCGAGTTCGTCGGCGAGGTCGATGACGCCGGCATCTTCCATCCAGCCGGCCAGCGAATCGTGGGTCTGCGCGGCGAGGTCGACGAGGATGCGGCGGCCGGGCTGGTCGACGGCGGCCTCGACGATGGCGTCGAGCGACTCGACGCGGTCGATCGCCACCGGCGAGGCGTAGCTCGGATAAAAGCGCATCAGGGCACCGTGCGAGCGGTCGGTATCGAAACCGAGGAAGGGCTCTTCCCTGTCGATCAGGTACTGGGCCAGCACGCGTGCCATCAGCGACTTGCCGACGCCGCCTTTTTCACCGCCGATGAAATGGATGTTCGTGGTCATGGGATGACACTCACTTGGGCACGGGGGCAGGCGTGCTGCCGGGAGTCACGATGTCGATCGTCTTCTCGACGACCTTGCCGGCAACCTTCACCGTGCTGCCGACGACGGCACTGCCAACGGTGACGACGGCGCCGACGGCCGCACCGGCGACGGTGACCACCGCACAGCCGGGAAGCACCGCGAGCGCAGCGGTCGCGAGCACGGCGGCAGCGATTTCACGGGGCGTGGCCATGGCCGGGATTGTGGCTCAGCCCCGGCCCACGAACGGCATGCGCGTGGCCATGACCGTGACGAATTGGATGTTCGCGTCGAGTGGCAGGCTCGCCATGTGGACGACCATGTCGGCCACGTTCTTGACGTCCATCGTCGGCTCGATGGCGAGCTCGCCGCTGGCTTGCGGCACGCCCTTGGCCATGCGCGCCGTCATCTCGGTGGCCGCGTTGCCGATGTCGATCTGGCCGCAGGCGATGTCGAAGGCGCGGCCGTCGAGCGAAGTCGCCTTCGTCAGGCCGGTGATGGCGTGCTTGGTGGCGGTGTAGGGAGCGCTGAAGGGCCGCGGCGCATGCGCCGAGATCGAGCCGTTGTTGATGATGCGACCGCCGCGCGGCGACTGCGCCTTCATCAGCACGAAGGCCTGCTGCGTGCAGAGAAAGACGGCGGTGAGGTTGATGTCGACCACCGTGCGCCACTGCTCGATCGTGAGCTCCTCGAGCGGTATCGGCGGGGCGCCGGTGCCGGTGTTGTTGAAAAGCACGTCGAGGCGGCCGAAAGCCTCTTTCGTGGTCGCGAACAAGGCCTTCACCGCAGCCGGATCCGTGGCGTCGGTGGGCACCGCGAGGACGCGGTCGGCGCCGTCGCCGGCGGCCGCCTTCGTGGCCTCGAGCGCATCGGCGCGGCGGCCGGCGAGGACGACGTGGTAGCCGGCCTGCACGAGGGCGAGCGCCGAGGCGCGGCCGATGCCGCTGCCGGCGCCGGTGACGAGTGCGACTTTTTTCATGACGGTGTCTCCATGGGGGTCTCGGGGGCGTCGATCTCTGCCGTCGAAAAGCAGTCGGCGAACGTGAACCACAGGCTGACGTAGAACACCGTCGCCAGAGCCAGCATCACCGGTGCCCCGACGACGGGGTAGAGCTGCGGACCGAGCAGGCCGACACCGATCGCCGACAGCATCATGAAGGCGAAGCCCACACCTGCCCAGGTGAGGCCGAACATCGCGAAGGCACCACGGTTGCGCCATACCGCGACGGTGCTGAAGAAGAGTGACTTGGCCCAGCCCTGCCGGCCCCAGTGGACGAGCGCCGGGGCGTGCCAGAACGGCACCGCGAGCAGGCCGACGAGCGTGAACCAGAGGAAAAAGCCGAGCTGCAAGCGGGCGTCGACCATGTTGGCGACGACCTCTTCCTGGCTCGACTTGCCGTCGCGCGTCGACTCCACGAAGGTGCCGAAGGCGCCACCGTCGACGGCGGCGCTGATCGCATAGATCGCTGTCGCTGCGACCAGATAGGCCAGGCCCAGCTTGAGCAGGCCGATGTGGCTCGGCCGGCCGGCGCGTGCCAGTTCGGTAAAGGCGTGCGGCATCGGCGAACGCCCTTCGGTCGCCAGGCGCGTCGCCATCATGAAGAGCAGCGACACCGCCGGTGCCACGATCACCAGCGCCAGCGACAGCACCGCCGGCCCGGCGCGCAACAGAAGCACGAAGAACAGGCAGACGGCGAACATCGAAGCGAAGCCGAACGGCTGCCGCAGGAACGCCTGGAAGCCACGGCGGACCCAGATCGCGCCCTGGCGCGCCGGCACCAGTTGCAGCTTCATGCCGCTGCCGCCACCGCACCCGCCGGGTGCCAGGGCGCCTCGCGGCGCTGCCGCAGCACGCGCTCGAAGTGAGTCGGATCGTGGGCGGTGAGGACGACGGCGTCGCGCGGCAAGTGGACGTCCCACAGGCGCGACAGCCAGAAGCGGAAGGCCGCCGCCCGCATGAGCGCCGGCAGCAACCGCAGCTCGCCGGCCTCGAGCGCACGCACGCGTCGGTAGGCGTCGACGAAGGCGCGGGCGCGGTCTTCGTCGAGGCGGCCCGATTCGAGGTCGATGCACCAGTCGTTGAGCGCCACGGCGATGTCGAAGAGCAGGCAGTCGACACCGGCGAAATAGAAGTCGAAGACGCCCGCCAGGACGCCGCCTCCGAACAGGACGTTGTCGCGGAAGAGGTCGCCGTGGACGACGCCGCGCGGCAGTGCGGCGAACGCGGCCGAGGCGCCGAGATGGCGCTGGTAGGCGAGTTCGTCGGCCATCAGGTCGGCCAGCCCGGCCGGCAGGTACGGCAGGACCGCCGGGACCGTGGCTTTCCACCACGCCAGGCCACGCAGGTTCGGCTGCACCATCGCGAAGTCGCGGCCGGCCAGATGCATGCGGGCGAGGACCGCTCCGACGGCGGTGCAGTCCGCCGCGTCGGGCGCGAGGTGATGCTCACCGGGCAGCCGGTCGACGACTGCGGCCGGCTTGCCGTTGAGCGCCAGCAGGATCTCGCCCTTTGCATCAGCGTGAGGGCCCGGCACCGGCAGGCCGCGGCCGGCGAGGTGCTTCATCAGGTGCAGGTAGAACGGCAGCTCGTCGGCCCGCAGGCGCTCGAACAGCGTCAGCACGTAGCGGCCGGAGGTGGTGGTTGCGAAGTAGTTGGTGTTCTCGATGCCGCCGGCGCACGCCTTCAGCTCGCGCAACTCGCCGATGCCGAGGCCGGCGACGAGCGCGGCCGCCTCAGCGAACGCGACCTCGGTGTAGACCGTCATCCGGGCCGGGCGCGGGTCAGAAACGGAAGACGTTCCAGACCCGCTTGCCGGCAGCGCCGCGCGAGCTGTCGGCGCCTTCGGTGAGCGCGCGCGAGCCGTCGCCGGTGATGATCTCGTAGCTCGGCGCTGCGCCCTTGGGCTGGACCGTGACGCGCTGCAGCTGGCCGCGCACCCGCAACTCGTCGATGCGGGTGCGGCCATCTTCGATCACCGTGTGGGCGACGGCCGGCTCGCCTTCGGCCGTGAGCGGCGAGCCCGCCGGCATTGCGGGAGCCGACGACGCTGGAGCGGCACCGGGTGCTGCCGTGGGCGCCGCTGCAGGTGCCATGTCGGCAGCCGACGCCGGCATGCAGATCACGCCAGCGGCAGCGACCAGCGAGGCCGCGACCGGTGCCGCGAGGGATGCGAATTTCATCGCCGCATTCTAGGTCGCGAGCGATGCCTCGGCCTTGCCCCTTCCTTCACAATGACCCGCATGGTGGACCGGACTCTGCTGCTCGTCGACGGCTCGAGCTATCTCTATCGCGCCTATCACGCGCTGCCTGACCTGCGCGGCCCCGGCGGCGTGCCGACCGGCGCCATCCGGGGCGTCGTCTCGATGATGAAGCTGCTGCGCGAGCAGTACCCGGCGGCCCACGGCGCCTGTGTCTTCGACGACAAAGGCAAGACCTTCCGCGACGACTGGTATCCGGACTACAAGGCCACGCGCACGTCGATGCCGAGCGATCTGGCCCTGCAGATCGAGCCCATCATCGAGGCCGTCAAGCTGCTCGGCTGGCCGGTGCTGACGGT
>JBDTCA010000363.1:0-7744 GCA_039923815.1 Caldimonas sp.
CGCAGCCGCGAATGAACCCACAGGGTCGGGCACAGCCATAGGACACTGCGGACCCCGTGCGCGATGCAAATCACACCCCCAGGAAAACGACCATGACCAGCCCGATGTACACCCACTCCGTTCCCGTTTTCAAACAGATGCTGACGGCCTTGAAAGCCATCCTGGCGCAGGTCGATGCACAGGTCGCGGCCAAGTCGATGGAGGCCGACGCGTTCCTGCAGGCTCGCCTCTTTCCCGACATGTTCCCGCTGGTCAAGCAGGTGCAGATTGCCGCCGACTTCGCGCGGGGGATCTCGGCACGACTCGCCGGTGTCGATGTGCCGACCTACGACGGCGATGAGAAGAGCTTCGCCGATCTCGGCGCGTTACTGACTCGAACCCTGGCATTCCTCGACAGCCTTAACGCATCGAAATTCGACGGCAGCGAAAGCAGGGAAATCGTGTTGCGCCCCGGCACGCCGAAAGAGAAGAAATTGAGCGGGCAGGCCTATCTGGCGAACTATGGCTCGCCGCAGTTCTTCTTCCATGTCACGACGGCGTACGCCATCCTGCGCCACAACGGCATCGCCATCGGCAAGCGCGACTACATGGGCGCTTACTAGACACTGACGCAGCCCGCCGTGCCGGCCTGATCGTGGCCGGGTCACGTCGGTTGCAGCAGCGCCGGCGGCCACGCGACGGGCAACTTGCTCTGGGCGCCCAGCAGCCCGGTGCCGTCTTGAGAGGCGCCCCAAGACCAGAAGCGGCCGTCGCGCGTCAACGCGAACGAGTTGTTGCCGCCGGCCCAGACGCGCACCACGCCGCTGATCTTCGGCGTCACCGCCTTCGACTGGTCGACGCCTTCCACGCCGGCGCCGATCTGCCCCCAGTCGCTGTTGCCCCAGCCACGCAGGCTGCCGTCGCGCAGCAGCACCAGCGCATGCCGCCCCAGCGTGCCGGCCACGAGCGCGACCGCGTCGCGCACGCCGGGCACCGGCTGAGGCGCCGCGCGCCAGCGGTCGGGATCGTTCGTGTCGGCGCGCCGGCCAACGCCGAAAAGGCCCTGCATGTTGTCGCCCCAGGCCCATACCGTGCCGTCGCGCAGCAGCGCCAGCCGCGCGCCACCGGTCGATGCGAGGTCGACCGCCGGGCCGGGGAGCGGCACGACGGCCGGCCCCGGATCGAGCGGCTTCCAGACGTCGCCCGCCTTGTCGGGGCCGCGAGGAATCGGCCACTGCAGCACCCGGCCTTCGGTGTCGATCGCCACGCCGGCCGATCCCGTGCCGATCTTCGCCACCCGCGTGCCGCCGAGCAGCGTCGCAGCCACCGGCGTGTCGGCGACCGGCAGGGATTCGCCCCAGCGGGCCGACACCCGTCCGTCGCCCAGCAGCCCGCCGCTGCGCGTGCCCCAGGAGAACAGGGCGCCGTCGCGACGCAGCGCATGGCCGATGTTGCCGGCCATCGTGATCTGGACGATGTCCTGCAGCGCGTCGATCCGGCGTGGCACGGCGACGCCGACCTGCCCGTTCGACATGAGGGCAGCGATCGCTTCGCGGCCGAGGCCCAGTTCGCCGTCGCTGCCACGACCCCACGCCCACACGCTGCCGTCGTTCAGCAGCGCAAAGGAGGAGTAGACGCCGGCTGCGATGTCGATCGCCGGAGCCGGCAACGCGATGCGAACCGGCGCGGCCACGGCGTAGCGACGCCGCGCGTCGGCGGGCGACGGCTCGCCCAGCTGACCCTCACGGTGGCGGCCCCATCCGACGACGCTGCCGTCGGCCATCAGCGCCAGGAAGTGCTGGGTGCCGACGACCTTGCGCACGGCGTCGCCGGCGCTTGGTGATTCACCGGACCCACCGGACCCGCCGGAGCCGCCGGGTTGTGCAAAAGCGGTTCGGGCCTCCGCGAGGCCGACGGCGAGCCCGAATGCAGGCGCGAGCGTGGCCAGAAAATCGCGGCGTTTCATGGAGCCGCAAGCAGGCAAGCGGCGGATCTCGGACATCAAAGCTCTCCCGGTGACGGACAGATGCCTGCGTCGGGTCGTCGGCTCACGAGCGGGCCGTCTTCTGTTGCAAGGCCCGCGCACCTTAGGTCAGGCACCGTTATCCGATCGTTAGCCGCCTTGCGCCACGCAAGGCGCCGCGCCGGAGAGCCCACATGGCGGCCGATCAGTCACTCCGCACGGGCTCCTACATCGGCGGGACCGTGCCATCGATTCCGACAGCGACGAAGCCCGCCGTCATGGGCGAGCCTGCCTTCGGTGCGATGAACACGTGCGCGCCGGAAACCAGTAGGGTGGCGTCGGCAGGCACGATGGTCACGACGGGAGCGTTCGAGGGCACGTGGATGTTCTTCTCGCCTTGCCGTAGTCGACGGTGCGGGTCAGGCCCTGCGCACTCGACGTCTTCTTCACGGTTCCATGGGTGATCGCCGAAGCCACAGCCGCTCCACCTGTCATCGCCGTGGCCTTCACGGAACCGTTGGTCATGGCCGATCGGCTGCCCCCGCCTCCTGCCTTCGATGCCAGGTCCCACGCGTCATCGCCCAGTCCGGTGCCCTTCATGGCGTCGGGGAAGACGACCACCTCCAGGCGCTCGACGCGTCCTTCCCATGGCCAGGGGTTTCGTGAAGGCTTTGCGTCGACCGCCTCCGCTGCACTGTTTCGGCCTGCGGGTGATCGATGGCTGGAGCGCCCGTCGCGGGTCAGTCGAAGGCTCCGCTCCGCACGCGACATCGACTACTTCGATTGAACGTACTCGGCCACGGCTTTCATCGCATCAGGGTCGAGATCCCTGATCACCCCATGCATGACAGGTGAGTCGCGAAACTTCTTCTGGATGACCTCGAGCTGCCGCAGCACGTACGCGGCGTGCTGGCCAGCCAGGCGCGGGAAGATCGAGGTCCCCTGTGCTGCATCGCCGTGGCAGGTCGCGCAGGCGACGACGTTGTGCGCTGGATCCCCCTTCTCGTACAAGAGCTTGCCTCGCGCGATCAACTGCGCGTCGCCCGGTATCCCCGGCGCCGGCTTTTGCACCGAGTAGTAGTGAGCCAGGCCGGTGATGACTGCGTCGTCGAGGAGTGTCGCCATGCCCCACATGTAGTCGTGTGCGTCAGCCTCGCCACGTGTCTTCGCCTTGAACGCCTTGAGCTGTGCGACCAGATAGCTCTCCTGCTGGCCAGCGAGACGCGGAAAGAGCGGCGAAGTGCTGACTCCCATCGGCCCGTGGCACGACGAACAGATGGAAGCAGCAACCTTCTGGGCAGCCTGATCTGTGGCGGGCGGCCGGTCCTGCGCAGAGACCGCGCTCGCTCCAGCGAGCGCGGCACCCACCAGCAGGGCTGGCGCGACGATCTTCAGGAATGGCGTCGTCATCCGAATCTCCGTTCAATAAGCGACCCACACGTTGAAGAACAAGGAGTTGTTGTCGCGCGGACTTCGCGACGTTGCGCCGTCGTAGCCGCTGCCTCCACCGTTGAATTTCGTGTAGCCCGTGTACTGCAGCATCAGGCGAACGCCCTGCAATGGCAGGTAGTCGAGCTCGGCGATGTAGCCACGGCTGTCGGGTCGGCCATTGACGCTGCCGGTCACGGCACCGCTTGGGTACAGATTCGCGTCGGCGCTCCCCTTGAGCGAGAAGTGACTGAGGGTGACGCCGTACTGGTTCTTGTAGTAGTAGGTCACCTTCATCTGCGACGAGTCGAGCGAGTCGCTCGCATTCGCGGTGGCGCCCTGGCTGAAACTGCTGCGCCAGTCCTGGCGCTCATTCACATATCGCGCCTGTGCCGTGAACGTATGCGGATTCGAGATGTACTGGTATTGCGCGTCAACGCCGCGGTCTGTGAAGCGATCCGTGCCGCTGTTCGGATCGAGGTTGTCGACATAGCGATTCACGCGCAGGCCGAAGGCGCCAAGCATCAGCGACTGGGCGCCCCATTCCTTGTTGTAGGCGAGGCGGGCGTACGGGTTGTATCCCTTCAATCGCGACACACCGCCGGAGGTACCGATGTCCTGGCCGTGCCGCAACACCGAGAACAGGCCATCGGCGGTACGGTAGGCGGTGAGTTCGCCGTACCACGTCCGGTCGTAGAAGGCGTAGCCGCCAAGGCCCGCAACCTGCTGGCCGAGTGCACCCTCGATCTGCGTCCCTGCGGTGGGGCCGACGGCGGTAGGCGAGGCCGTGAACGGGAATCCGAACGCGGGCGTGCTGTTCCATACGTCCTGCGCTGTCGGGTTGTTGTGCAGCGTCAACCCGTAGAGCAGCTTGACGACGTCATCGCTTTCGCTGCCCATGCGCCCGACCCATCGAAGGTCGGCGTTGTCGATGCCGCTGTGGCCGAGTTTCGTTCCGTCGGTGCTGTAGTCCTCCGAGAACGTGTACTGGACGAAGCCGCCGAGGTTGTCGGTCGCCTTGCCCGCTAGAAACAGGCTGGCGCCGTTGAGCACGGGCTTGCGGTTTCGCGCCGTTACCGACGTATTCGTGCCCGTGCCGTCGTCGTTATTCTTGATCGAAGTCACGCCGACCTGCGCCATCGCTGCGATCGGAATGGCCTGGCGAACGCCGATCGTGTAGCCCGAAAGCTTGAACCAGCGCCCGTAGGGGGTGAGTTCGGGAAAGCTCACGTGGCAGGCGACGCACGCCTGGCCCGTCTGGCGGGCGTAGGACGGTACGGCTTCCGCCGATGTGCCGGCAAGCGCCAGAGTGGCAATCCAGGCGGCATGAAAAATCCGTCTGGCACACGGCAGCGTCGATTCGAGCATGGTGACTTCCCTTGAGTCGTCGAGGCCGTTTTGGCCCGATGAGGAATGAGATTCCCCCAAGGCAACGGCGACCGGCGTTCGACCTGAGCGAGAGCGAGCTTGCGTGCCTTGACTGCCAGCGTCTGTGCGGTGGCGTACCCAGGGACGCCCTCGTCCGGTGGCATGGCCCGAATCTCCGCGATGGCAGAGCAGCGCCTCAAACGCCAGCAGCAGAAGCCGCCGTCGGTGGCGTTGGCCACGGCTCCGCCAGAGCGCCGTCCTGCCGGCGACCAACGGGCCGAGCCTCCTACGCACGATGAGCCAGGAACGGCTTGTGCCGGGCCGCGCCTGGCGGCAAGCTCGCGGCATGACCACACCGCTCACCGTCACCATCCCGCACCAGCTTGGACGCACCGAGGCGCGCCGTCGGATCGAGACCGGGTTTGCCAAGACGCTCGCCGGCTTGCCCGGCGGCATCAGTCACTGCAGCCAGCGATGGGAGGGAGAGCGGCTCGTGTTCAGCGTCGCGGCGCTGGCGCAGACGATCACGGGCTTCGTCGACGTCGGCGACGCCGCGGTGACGATGGAGATCCACCTTCCCGGCGTGCTCGGCCTGATCGCGAGCGGCTTCAAAGGCCGCCTGCAGAAGGCGGGACAGTTGCTGCTCGCGAAAAAATAGGCAGTGATGAGCCGGCCTAGCTTGCGGCGATCGGGTGGCCGAGGCGGATCGGGCCGCCGGGCGCCACCGCGTCGACTTCCACGCCGCCGCGGGTCACTGATATGCGCCCGTCGCGAGCCAGGGCGGCGGCCGCTTCACGGACGGCCGGCATCAACGCCCGCCACGGGCCGTCGTCGCCGGCCAACCGGCGCGCCACCTCCGACGGGCACGCCGTGGCCGGCGCCGCGCGAGCGCCGACCAATGACTGGATCGCCGCAGCGATCTCGGCGGGCTTCACAGGGGCCGCTGCGCCGTTCATCGACTTCGCCATCGTCGTCGCCATTCCATCGCGAGTGCCAGGGAGCTGCTGCTCGGTGCTCGCATCGTCAGTGATAGTCCTCTTCCCGTAGATGCCGGAGCGCGAGCACCACGACTTTCGAGATGGTGACGATCTCGTAGAGCGCGACGTACCCCGTGCCCCCGAAGGGGATGATGAGTTCCCGCTGCGCCGGGTGCTGTGCCGCCTTGCGGAAGCTGAACGGCGTGACCGCGAGTTGTTGCAGCGCCGCTGCGCGGATGACGTCGATGGCGGTCTGCGCCCGGTCGAGATCCTCGGCGGTCTCGGCCGCGTCGAGCAGAAAGTCGAACAGCCGTTCCAGGTCTGCCTCCGCCGTCGGCGACAGCTCGACGATGAAGCTCACCGGCCGAGCTTCTTGCGCTTTGCGTCGAGCTTGGTTTGCAACCTGCCGAGCACCTGTTCCACGGGCACCGAGACGCCCGTGCGGTGGAACGCCACCGACGCCGCCTGTGCGCGTGCGTGGAATTCGGTCTGCACGCGCCGAAAGGCAATCGCCTTGCGCACGCTGGCTTCCACGAACTCGGTGAGGGTTTCGTCTTTCGCGAGCACGGCCTCCAGTTCGGCACGGAGTTCGGGTTCGACACGGATCTGAGGAATGACGGCGGTCTTCATGTTCGCCAGTGTATTGCGCCTGGGTTACAGGCGCCCGTCAGGTCGCCACGAAGTCGGTCGCAAGCTGCGGAAGGTAATCCCGCACGACCGCTTCCACTGCCATCGCCTGCAGCTCGTCACGCTGCCGCTTCCTCGGGTCGCGGTTGGGCAGCTGCGCCATCCAGTGCTTGAACCGGGCGAACGCGAGCGGGTGCAGCGTGTTCATGCGGGCCATGGCGCCGTTGCTGGCGACGATCACGGCCGAGAAGGCCGGTGCGTCGAGCAGCTGATGCGCATTAGGAGCTTGGGCGACCCAGAAGTCGTCTTCGTCGTCGCTCAGGCGCACGGGGTGCGGGTCGCCGTCGATGGGCTCGCGCCGCAGGATGTCGACCTCGAAGCCGTCCTTGTTGACGGCCGTGTACTTCTGCGTGCGGCGAACCCTGAAGCTGGGGTCGACTTTCTTCAGGACCGCCAGCATGGAGGTGTCGACTCGCTGCAGTGCCGTGTGGAACTGAACCCGGCGCGATACGTCCCACAGCAGGTCGATGTCCCGGGTGGCCACCGCGTCGGCATCGAATGCGATGCCGGCCGCGGCTTCGTACGCATACAGCGCATGCGTGCCGACGACCCGAAAATGCTCTGCGAGCTTCGCCGTCTCCAGCCGTGCGAGCAGGCTCGTCACAAGCGGGTCGACCCGACCGACATGCAGGGCACGGTTGAGACGCTGGTGCTGTTCGAGCGCGGACTTGAGCCCCGCCAGGCGTTCAACGGCTTCGTTCTTGCGCAGCGTGAAACGTTCGAAGATGGCCTCGGTGTGGGCCGATCGCCGGCCCAGGCTTTTCTCACCGCCCGAGGCCGAGGTGCGAATCAGGTAGCCGGTGTTCTTCCAGTACATGCCGCCCCGCACCTGGGCTGCTTCCGCAATGGCCTCTTCGTGCGCGGTGAAGGCGGCCGCCGCATCGATGTACTGGCGCTGCGCCGTGGGTCGGAGTTCGATCATTTCGGTAGGTTTTGCAGTTTCATGCTTTTATACCGAAATTCTCTATTCGACAATGACTTAGGTCTTGTTCGACCCAGTTTTCAGCCCCCGTTCATGCGGCAGCGAGTGCAGGCGCCGGCGGCCGGCGCGAGAGCACGGGATCGAGAGCGGCGCCGGTGTGACTCTGCGCAAGGCGGACCAGCTGCTCCGGCACCGCCTCCGCCACCACCCTCCCCCCATTCACCCCGCCCTCCGGCCCCAGATCAATCACCCAATCCGCTTCCGCGATCACATCCAGGTCGTGCTCGATCACCACCACGCTGTGCCCGCCATCCACCAACCGATGCAGCACCCGGATCAGCCGCTCCACATCCGCCATGTGCAGCCCCACCGTCGGTTCGTCGAGCACATACAGCGTGTGCGGCACCTTGTTGCCACGCC
>JBDTCA010000364.1:0-2867 GCA_039923815.1 Caldimonas sp.
TGGCGACGTTGAGCGAAACGCCGTGGTAAGTGCAGTGCCGGCTGACCTTGACGCCGAGCGCCGCGATCTTGGCGACGCCGGCGAGCGGGTCGGCTCCGGGGCTGGCCGCGGCCATCACGGCGTGGCCACGCGGGTCGTCGAGGCGCACGTAGATGCCTGGCTCGCCGCGAACCCGGTGGCCGCTGACGCCCACCGACTCGAGGGTCTTTAGCAGCGCCTGTTCGAGCCGGAACACGTATTCCTTGACATAGATGCCGAGCCGGCGAAGATCGATCAGCGGGTAGGCGACGACCTGCCCGGGCCCGTGATAAGTGACCTGGCCGCCGCGATCGGTGGGCACGACCGGGATGTCGCCGGCATCGAGCACGTGCTCGGCCTTGCCCGCCAGACCCTGCGTGTAGACCGGCGGGTGTTCGCAGAGCCAGATCTCGTCGGCGGTGTCGGCGCTACGCGCCTGGGTGAAGGCGCGCATGGCCTCGAACGCGAGGTCGTAGGCGACCGGGCCGAGCGACTTGACGATCATGGCCTTGCCGGCGCGAGCCACCCCGTTACGTCAAAGCACGACCTTGACGAGCGGGTGCGTCGACAACGTGCGGTACAGCTCGTCAAGCTGCGCTCGGCTGGTCGCCGTGACGGTCACGGTGACGCCGAGGTACTTCGCGCCGCTGCTCGGCCGGAGCTCGATCGTCGAGGCGTCGAACGCCGGGTCGAACTGGCGCGCGATCTCCGTCACGGCGTGGACGAAGCCTTCGACGTTGCTGCCCATCACCTTGATCGGAAAGGCCGACGGGTATTCGATGAGCGACGGCTCGGGCGAAATCTCTTGCGAAGCTTTTTCCATGGTCACGACATGGGGGCGCACGATGCCAATGCAAACCTGGTTCTCAGGCGAGCGCCTGGGCCTGTTTGGCACGCTGGTAGGCTTCGTACAGCCGGGCATAGACTGGCCCCGGCTTGCCGCGAAGCGCGCCGTGGCCGACGCCTTCGCCGTCGAGCGTGGTCACGGGCAGGACCTCTTTGGTGGCCGAGCTGAGAATGATCTCGTCGGCGCGTGCGACTTCGGCCTCGGCGAGCGGCCGCAGGTTGTAGGCGATGCCGCACTCCTCGCACAGTTCGCGAATCAGGTTGTAGCGAATGCCTTCGAGCACATGCTCGCTTTTCGGCGGGCCGAGCAACGCGCCCTCGTGCACGACCCAGACGTTGGAGGCCGACGCCTCGGTGAGCCAGCCGTCACGGAACATGATGGTCTCGACGGCCCCGTGGTCGGCCGAGATCTGCCGCGCGAGCACGTTGCCGAGCAACGAGATGCTCTTGATGTCCGCGCGCTCCCAGCGAAAGTCGCGCGCCGTCACGCAGGCCACGCCCTGGTGACGCTGCTCGCCCGAGGCCGCTTTCATGGCGCTGGCCATCATGAACACCGTGGGCGTGATGCCGACCGGCATCACATGGTCGCGCAGGGCCACACCCCGCGTGACCTGGATGTACACGAGCTGGTCGGTGATGCCGCCGCGCTCCGCATGCGCCGCGATCAGCTTGCGACAGCGCTCCAGCCATTCATCGCGGCCATGCGGGTTGTCGATCCGCAGCTTGGCGAGGCTGCGGCCGAGCCGGGCCATGTGCTCGTCGAAGCGGAACAGCTTGCCGCCGTACACCGGCACCACTTCATAGATGCCGTCGCCGAAGATGAAGCCGCGATCGAGCACCGAGACCTTCGCTTCGGATAGCGGGTGATATTCACCGTTCAGGTAGCACAGCGTGTCGGGCAGGTGGGTCGTCATGGCGCCTCCGCATGTTGGCTGGATTGTCGCTGGCGAACTACTTGACCCAGAGCCGGATAGCGTCCCAGGCGCGGCCGAAGATGCCCGCTTCTTCGACCGGCGCGAGCACGACCAGCGGCACTTCCATGATCGGGCTGCCACCCGCCGTGCCGACAAGGATCTTGCCGACGTGCTGGCCCTTGGTCAGCGGCGCCACCAGCGGGTCGGTGCGCTCGACCTTCGTCTGCAGCTTGGCGCCGTCGCCGCGCGGCACGCTCACGAACACACCTGCGGCCGGGCCGAGCGTGGCCGTGTTCTGCTTGCCCTTCCAGACCGGCGCCGTCACTACCGCCTTGCCGTCGTCGAACAGGCGCACGGTCTCGAACGCCTGGAACCCCCAGTTGAGGAGCTTCTGGCTCTCGTTGGCGCGTGCCTCCATCGAGGTGGTTGCGAGCACCACCGACATGATGCGGCGCTTGCCTGCGCCGCCGTTGGCGCCGAGGTTCGGGAATTCGCGCTGGGCGGTTGCGAGCAGGCAATAGCCAGCGCCTTCGGTATAGCCCGTCTTCATGCCATCGACCATCGGGTCGCGTCGCAGCAGCAGATTGCGGTTCGGCTGTGCAATGTGGTTGTACGTGTAGTCCTTGATCGAGTAGTACGGGAAGTACTCGGGAAAGTCGCGCACGATGTGGGTGGCGATGGTGGCCATGTCTCGCGCGGTGCTGCGATGGCCGGGCTCGGTCAGGCCGGTCACGTTCTTGAAGGTGGTGTTCTTCAGGCCCCAGGCCTGGGCCTGGCGGTTCATCATCGTCACGAACGCGTCGACGCTGCCGGCCACTCCTTCGGCGAGCGCCACCGAGGCGTCGTTCCCGCTTTGCACGATGACGCCGCGCAGCAGCTCGTCGACCGTGGGCGTCATCGTGGTGTCGATGAACATCAGCGAGCCGCCGCCCTTGCGCTCCGACCAGGCGCGCTTCGAGACCGGCATCGCCTGCGTCAACGCCAGCTTCTTGTCGCGCAGCGCCTGGAACACGATGTAGGCCGTCATCAGCTTGGTCAGCGACGCCGGGTCCATGGCGGCGTCGGCGTTGCGCTCGGCGAGCACCTGGT
>JBDTCA010000365.1:0-6030 GCA_039923815.1 Caldimonas sp.
CAGCGCGGCTTCGGCGAGCAAGAGGGCACGCTCCAGATCGGGCGGCGACCAGTAATAGCCGACCTCCGACATCACGACCAGGTCGAGCGGCCCGGCAGCGAACTCGGCCGGCACCGCCATGCGTCGCAGCTCGACATGCGGCAGGTCGGCGCAGCGGCTGCGAGCGGCTTCGAGTGCGCTCTCGTTCACGTCGACGGCGAGCAGTCGCTCGCAGCGGGCCGCCAGCAGGCGGGTCAGCACGCCGATCGAGCATCCGATCTCGAAGCCGCGCGCGAACCGTCGCTCGCCGAGCGCCGCGACGGTATCGGCATATTTGGCTGCCTCGTAGGCACTGGTCTCGAACGACCACGGGTCCTTGCTGGCCGCGTACACGGAGTCGAAATAGCTGGATGGCAACGATTCGCTCATGCCATTCTTTCGCGAACCTGGAGGAAGTATTCGGTCGGCCCGGCGGCCCGCTCTCTCATCGCTGCGGGCAGCGTGAAGCCGGTCGGGTCGTCGGTGATCACCAGGCCGGCTTGCGAACGGTGGGCGGCGATGGCGCGGCGTTTCCTGTCCTGTACCGAGCGGACGTCGACGCGCCACACGGCGGCCTCGCCGCGACCCGGCAGGTCACCGGGTTCGCCGCGTTCTCCGGCCCACACGAGGTACTCGAGCAGGCGCGGCCGGAGTGGCCCGCTGCCATCGGCAGCAGCACGCGCAAGCGCCCAGGTGGCGCGGTGATCGCGGTGGCTGTCGCGCCGCCAAGGCACCAGCAAGGTGGTGGCGCGGGTCGCCCGTACGAGCGTGCACAACGCGCCGGCACCCGCGGTGAAGCCGGGCTCGTCGGCGGCAGGCACGGCACCGTCGGGCAGGCCCATGTGCATGACCCGCGCGGGCGGCACGCCGAGGCAGGCGGCGGCGGCGACGAGCTCGGCTTCGCGCAGTTCGCGCCGTGCCCTGGCGTCGAAGGCGATCGACCCTGGATGCGACGCGCAGCCGTCGCTGACGGCCACGATCCAGACCACCTGCCCGGCGTCGGCGAGCAGGGCGACGAGGCCGCCGCAGCCGAGCGACTCGTCGTCGGCATGGGGCGCGACGACGAGGACGATACCGAGCGCGGTGCGCTCCGCAACGCCGAGCGACATCGCACCCGCCACCCAGGGCGGCAGCGCCTCACGCATCGCCGGTTCGAGGCGAAGGCGGTGACGACCACAGCTGCGACGCCGGCGCGGCATCGGCCAGTGCATAGGCGCCGGCGTTGACCAGCACGGCGTCGGGCGCGGGCTGGCGCAGGTAGTGCGTGAGGTCGCGGTGCAGCCGCTCGAAGATCTCGGGCCGCAGCAGGCCACGGGCACCCACCGATCGCTCGGCGAGCCGCAGCACCTGCAACGCCGAGGCTTCGATGGCGCTGCGCATCAGCCCCGCATAGGCCACCTGCTGCGCGGGTTGCGTGGCGTGAATCGTGGCGCTGTCGGCGGCGCCGCGCAGCCACAGCCGACCGGCCTCGACGGCCATCGCCATCTCGCCCGCGCGCAGGCGCTGGAAAGCGTCGTCGGTGCGACCGAGGCGGCTCAGGAATCGCCGGGTCTCGTCGAAGACCGCCTCGATGCCGCCTTGCTGCACGGCCGCGAAGCGAACCGCGCCGCCACTGAACTGCGGCTCCCGGTAGTAGTCGCCGACCGCGCCGAGCAGGTCACTGGCATCGACCCGTGTGCCGTCGAAGCCCGCCTTGAAGCTGGCGCTGGCGCGCATGCCGAGCGGCTGCCAGAACTGGCGATCTTCCTGCGGCGGCTGCGCTGCAGTGTCGACGATCAGCATCTGCCAACCGCCGCCATCGCGCTCACCGGTCACGAGGGCACGCTCGACGTGGCCGCAGCCGGAGGCGAAGGTCTTGGCACCTTCGAGGCGCCAGCCGCGCCTGTCCTCATGCAAGGTCACCCCGCCGGCGGCCTCGGTGTTCCACACGCCGAAGAGGCGGCCGGCGATCGCGTCGGCTGCCCAGCGCAGGCGCTGCGCGGGGTTGCCGTAGCGCTCGATCAACAGCAGTGCGTTGACGTGGCCTTCGTACAGGCGACCGACGACGAGGTTGCCGCGGCCGATCTGCGCCAGCGTATCGAGAAGCTCGAGCGTCCGGGCCGCGTCGCCGAGCGATTCGCCACCGGCCACTGCAGGAACGGGTGCCGAGAGCAGGCCGGCCTCGTGCAGCAGCGCCATCGACCGCTCGGGGTAGTCACCTTCGCGATCGGTCTCGGTGGCGTCGGCACGCAGGGCATCGACGAGAGCGGCGGCACGCTGGCTGGGATCGGGCATGGGCGTACAGGGCAATCGGCATACCGAAGCTGCGCCCGCTCCGATGCGCTTCAACCGATCTCGTGCATGGCCGCTTCGAAGCGTGCCGAGATCACCGCCGCACCAGCGTGCAGGCCGTCGCGCACGACCCATTGGCCGGCGACCAGGACGCTGCGCCAGGCCCCGGGCGGGCTGCTGAAGACGAGCGCGTCGAGGGCGCGAACTGGCGGCTGGCCGAGCAGCGCATCCGCGTCGGCATCGACGACGAGTGCGTCGGCTCGGGCACCGGCGACGAGGCCCCACGACGGCTGGCCGGCCGCGTGAGCGCTGCCTCCGAGCACGCGCTCGAACAGCCGCTCGGCCGTCGACGCGAAGCCGAGTTCCGGCGCGGCCGCGACGTTGCGCTGGCGCAGCACGAGACGCTGGCCATATTCGAGCAGGCGCAGCTCCTCGCGCCAGTCGCGGCTGGCCTGGCTGTCGGAGCCGATCGTCAGCGGCACGCCGGCGGCGAGCCAGCCGCGCAGGTCGCAGAGGCCGTCGCCCAGATTGGCTTCCGTGGCCGGGCAGAGCACGACGCCGGCGCCGCTGGCGGCGACAGCGTCGATCTCGCTCGGCACGGCATGCGTCGCGTGCACGAGTTGCCAGCGCGTGTCGAGCACGCCCGCGCGCGACAGCCATTCGACCGGGCGGGCGCCGGTGGCGCGCAGGCAGTCGTCGACCTCGGCCGTCTGCTCGGCGACATGAATGTGGATCGGCCCGGCGAAGCTTTCTGCAAGTGAACGAAGCTCGTGGATGCCCGCCTCGCTCGCGGCTCGCAACGAGTGGATCGCGATCCCGGCATCGACGAGCGGTCGGCCTGCGGCGGCGATGCGAGTCGCGGCCGCGAACACGCTTGCAGGCGAAGAACGGAAGCGGCGCTGGTCCTGGCGCAGCGCGGTGTCGAAGCCGGCGCGCTCGTAGAGCACGGGCAGGATCGTGAGGCCGATGCCGGCGTCGGCGGCAGCGTCGGCGAGCGCCCACGACATGACGAGCGGGTCGGCATAGTCGGCACCGTCGGTGTCGCGCTGCAGGTAGTGGAATTCGCACACGTGCGTGTAGCCGCCGCGCAGCAGCTCGACGTAGAGCTGCGCGGCGATGGCGCGCAGCTGCGCCGGCGAAATGCGCGTGGCGACGCCGTACATGCGGTCGCGCCACGACCAGAAGTCGTCGCTCGCCGATTCGCGCCGCTCGGCCGCGCCCGCGAAGGCGCGCTGGAAGGCGTGGCTGTGGGCATCGACGACCCCGGGCAGGAGCGATCCGGAGAGCACCTCAGCGCCTTCGGGCGGCACGACGACATCGGCGCTGACCTCGGCCCAGCGACCGTCGGCGCCGGTCCGCAGCAGCACGTGCTTGCGCCAGCCATCCGGCAGCCAGGCCAGCGGGGCCCAGAGCAGGAATGGTGACCGGTCGACGCCGGATTCAGGCGGCATCGGGTCGCCAGTCGAGCGTCGCCTGCAGGAGCGCCCGCAGCAGCGGCTGCAGCTGTGCCATGCGCTCCGACTCGGGCGCGGCGCTGCCGGCATCGTCCATGTAGCAGGACCAGCACTTCTCGAGCTGCAAGGCGTGCACGCGTTCGTGCGGCCGACCGTAGTGGCGCGTGATGTAGCCCCCCTTGAAGCGACCGTCGGTGACGTGGCTGAATCCGGCCTGCGCAGCCAGCACCTGCATGAGCGATTCGCGCAACGCCGGTGCGGCACTGGCGCCGCTGGCGGTGCCGAGGTTGAGGTCGGGCAGGCGGCCGTCGAACAGCCATGGCAGCTCGGCCCGGATCGAGTGGCCGTCCCACAGCACCGCGTGGCCGTGGGCGTCGCGCAGGCGGGTGAGCTCGCCGGTGAGCGCGTCGTGATAAGGCTTCCAGTACGACGCCAGGCGGTGTGCGATCTCCGCCGCGTCGGGCGCGTGGCCTTCGCGATAGAGCGGCTCGCCGGTAAAGAAGCGCGTCGGCACGAGCTCGGTGTTGTTCGCGCCGGGATACATCGGCGCGTTCTCGGGCGGCCGGTTCAGATCGATGGCGTAGCGCGAGTAGCGCGGCACCAGCACGCTGGCGCCGAGCTCGCGGGCGAAGTCGTAGACCTCGGCAAGATGCCAGTCGGTGTCCTCGACGGCGAGCGCGCGCGGCACCAGCCGGGCGGCGATGTCGGCGGGGATCTCGGTGCCGACGTGAGGCAGGCTGACAAGCAGAGGCAGCCGGCCTCGGTGCAGCGAAAACGACGAATCGCCAGCGCGTTCGGAGGGTTGCATGCGGTCTTATACCAATCGTCTGGAAACGAGTCCGCGGTCGACACGCCTCCGCCAGAATGTCACCGCGCCGGAACCGACCGGCGGCCGGGCTTCGATGACATCACGACGATCGACGTTGAGAACCGACTGGATTGCCACGCCGCATTTCCGGCCGGACCATCGCGGCCCCCGGGAGCGGGCGTTCGTGCCGTTTGCCGACCCGGCCGAATCACCGTCGATCCTGCAGATCCTTCGCCGTTGCGTCGATCGGCATCCCGACGCCATCGCCATCGAATGCGACGGCAAGGCGACGTCGTATGAACGACTGTGGCGGGACGCGATGGCGCTGGCCGGCGAGATCGGGCGCGTCGGCGACGACCGTGGCGCGGTGGGCATCCTCCTGCCCGGCGATGCCTCTTACGTGGCGGCGCTGTTCGCATGCCTGCTGGCGGGGCGCCTCTGCGTGCTGCTCGACGAAGGCTATCCGGCGTCGCGCACGCGGCAGATCGTCGCCCGGACGGGGCTGGAGATGCTGATCTGCCCCGCGGGCTTCGCACCGGCAGGCGACTGGCCGCCGCTGCGCTTCCTGGGCGTGCGGCCCGGCGTCCAGCCGGCAGGCGATGGCGTGGAGCCGACGGGCGCGGCGTTGGGCCTCGACGAGCCGGCCTTCATCCTGTGCACATCGGGCAGCACCGGCCAGCCCAAGGCGATCGCCCACAGCCAGCGGACGATGCTGCACTGGGCGCGCACGACCCATGAAGCGCTGCACGTGCGGCCCGATGACCGCGTGCTGTCGCTGTCGTCGCTGTCGACGCTGGGCGGCCTGACGGGCCTGCTCAACTTCGTGCTCGCCGGCGTGTGCGTGCAGATGTGCGACGTCAAGTCCGTCGGCCTCGCCGGCCTGCTCGACACCTTGGCCCGCCGCCCGGTCACCGTGTTTCGCGCGGCGCCGTCGCTGCTCAAGAGTCTCGTCCGCGTGCCCGAAGCGGAACGCTCGCTCAGCCGCCTGCGCGCCGTGCAGACCTACGGCGAGCCCTTGCTCAAGGCCGACCTGCACGCCTGGCAGCCGTTGCTGCCGGCAGGCTGCCACGTGCGCACGACCTACGGCTCGACGGAGGCCAGCGGCCTGAGCTGGTTCGCGGGCGCCGGCGACGACTACGACCCGATCCGGGTCGCTGCCGGGGTGCTGATGCCCGACACGCTCGCCGCGATCGTCGACGACGACGGCGCATCGTGTGCCCGCGGCGAGGTGGGCGAGCTGCTCATTCGCAGCCGCTACAACGCCCTGGGCGAATGGGTCGACGGCCGCATCGACACCGCCTTGTTCGCGCCTCACGACACCGATGACGGCAGCCGGATCTTCGCGACCCACGATCTGGCGCTCTGCCATCCCGACGGCGTGTTCGTCGTGCAGGGCCGCCTCGACCGCATGGCCAAGATCAATGGCCAGCGGCTCGATCCTTCGGAGATCGAGGCGGTGCTTCGCGCCCAGGTCGGGGT
>JBDTCA010000366.1:0-9551 GCA_039923815.1 Caldimonas sp.
CGGCCGAGCGGCTCCAGCAAAAGCTCGGCGGCAAGCTCGAAGGCGCGGACGCCGCCATGCTTGAGCGTTCGGTCGGCACCATCGTCAACCAGGTGCAGGCAATGAAGATGCTCGTCAACGAGTTTCGCGACTACGCGCGGCTGCCGGCGTCGCAGCTCTCCGAGCTCGACCTCAACGGCCTCGTGCGCGAGGTGCTCGGTCTCTACGGCGCCGCGATCGAATCGGGCGGCCTGAAGACCGAGCTCGGTGCCGATCTCCCGGCCATCGTCGGCGATGCGACGCAGCTGCGCCAGGTCATCCACAACCTGGTGCAGAACGCGCTCGACGCAGTGGCCGATCGCGCCGACGGTCGCGTGCGCGTCTGCACCGAAGCCGCCCGTAACGATGCCGGCGCGGTGCGCGCAGTGCGCCTCGTCGTCGTTGACAATGGGCCGGGCTTTCCGGACAAGGTACTCAAGCGTGCATTCGAACCTTACGTGACGACCAAGAGCAAAGGCACCGGCCTCGGCCTTGCGGTGGTCAAGAAGATTGCCGACGAACATGGTGCGCGCGTGCGCATCGCCAACCTCGGCGGGCCGACCGAAGATGGCCCTGCCGCGGCAGTGCACGGCGCACAGGTTTCGCTATCATTTTCCAAACTCGCGCCGGCAATGGTCGCGATGTCGAACGACGCCGACGCCACCGCGCGGATGCACTGAAAGCACATGGCCACCATTCTTGTCGTCGATGACGAACTGGGGATCCGGGCATTGCTCTCGGAGATCCTCGCAGACGAAGGTCACACGGTCGAGGTTGCCGAGAACGCTGCACAGGCGCGCGAGTGCCGCGACCGCATCCGCCCGGACCTTGTGCTGCTCGACATCTGGATGCCCGATGTCGACGGCATCACGCTGCTCAAGGAGTGGGGCTCGACGGCTCTGCTGACGATGCCGGTGATCATGATGAGCGGCCACGGCACCATCGACACCGCCGTCGAAGCAACGCGGTTCGGCGCCATGGCATTTCTCGAAAAGCCGATCACGCTGCAAAAACTCCTTCGTGCCGTCGAGCAGGGTTTGGCCAAGCCTTCGGTGCGCACGGTGTTGCCGGCGATGGCTGCGCCCAGCGAGATCGGTCTCACGGTCGAGGCGGCCATGACCGGCGGCCAGGTGGTGCAGCCGTTGGCCCCGGTGATGCTCGGCCCGCAGTCCGAGCAGAGCTTCGATCTCGACCGGCCGCTGCGCGAAGCCCGCGATGCGTTCGAAAAGAGCTACTTCGAATTCCATCTGGCTCAAGAGAACGGCAGCATGACGCGTGTGGCCGAGAAGACCGGCCTCGAGCGAACCCATCTGTACCGCAAGCTCAAGCAGCTTGGCGTCGACCTCTCGCGCAACAAGCGCGGGGTGGCGTAGCCGGCTGCACGCCGCACCCGGTCGATATAATCTGCGGCTCACGGCCAAGTAGCTCAGTCGGTAGAGCAGCGGATTGAAAATCCGCGTGTCGGTGGTTCGATTCCGCCCTTGGCCACCAGACTTCTCGCTCCGACGTCACCGATACGGTGCTGGTTCAGCCTCCGCCGTCGGCTTCGGTCATGCCCCGCGGGACGGCCATCAGACAGGTCAGCTGACGTTCGTCGCATCCCACCGGGTAGATGTCGCGCGCGATCTCGCGGCCCTGGATGTCGCGCTGCGAAGAAAAGATGCGCTTGAGCACCTTCTTCTTTTGCCCGGTCATCGCTCCGTTGACGAAATAGTTGTGGCCGAGCAGGTCGGTCGAGGAACCCGTGAAGTCGATGTAGCGGGTGCTCGGGGTCTCGAGCAGGTCCGTGCCCGGACCAGCGCCTAGCTTGGGCTGGCCGTTGTCGGCGATGCGAGCGCCGGCGAGAACGGTGTCGGCGGTGTTGAAGGTGACGAAGACCTGGCCGGCGCACGCGATCTTGCCCAGCCACTGCCGATGGCCGGCAGCGTCGGCGCAGGGCGCGAGCAGCGCGACGTTGGTCGCCTCGCCGAGCGACTCGTCGACACCGGCGATGGCCAGCGTGTTCTGCAGGAAGAAATTTCCGAGACTGTGTACCGCCAGGCTGTAGGGCTGGTGACCGGCATCGAGGCAGGCGGCGCCGACCAGGCGGAGAAACCGGGCGAGGGCGTCGATCGAGTTCCTCGCGTTGACCTGCGACTGGTGGTACCGACGCACGATGTCCTGGATACCGCCGCTGGTGCGGTTCTGCGGGATGACGAAGGCCAGGTTGTCCTGGTCGCCGACGCTTTCGAGCGTGGTGCCGACCCCGAGCGAGCCATCCGGCAGGCAACCCTCGGATGGCCATGAGAAGCCGACCACCTCGACGTCGAAGATCGCGTCGAACAGGGCGCAACGCTCGAAGCACGAAGCGGGCGTGTTGTTGTTGCCATGCAAATAGACGAGGACCGGGCGCGATCCGGCAAATATGTCCATCAGCGCCACGATCGCATCGGCCTCGCTGGCGTCGACATGGAGGTCGCCGACCTGCCAGGAATCGCAGCCGCTTTTGCTGAGCTGCGCAAAGCCGAGGGTTTCGGCGGCCGGCCGATAGCGCGTCGTGAACGCCGAGGGCGTCGTCTTTCTTGCCAGCTCGCGATTGGTGAAGACGAGCACGGCAGCGCTTAGCGCCGCGGCGTGGGCGGCGGCAACGCGTCGTCGTCAGGAGCGTGTTCGGGCGCCGCGAAGTGGCGCGTCACCAGTGCTTCCGGGAGCACCGACCAGTCGCTGTCGCGCACCTTGCCGCCACAGACGACCAGCATGGCCAGGTACTCCGGTGAAAACTCGTCGTCGCTCGTGTGCTCCGGGCTCCTTCGGTCATCGGGATTGAGCATGATCTTCCTCGGCGAAATCGCCGATTCTGTCCCTCGAGAATCTCAGGGATGTAGGACGACCACGCTTGCCGCTGCGACCGATCGCGCCGTCACGACGCGGTCGTGCGGCCGCCGGCCGCCTCGAAGTGCGAGAGGCTGATCTCGCCGACGCTGAGCTGGCCGCTGGCCCGAAAAGCGTTCGCCGTGCCGCGTGCGAGCCGGGCCGCCATCGTTTCCGGCACGTTCCGGTAGGTCGGCGCAATGCTGTTGACAGCGATCCAGACCGACGACGCGCTCGAGCGCTCGGCCAGACCCACGGCCATCCGCGATCGCAGATCCGCCAACGAGGCCGATGACCAGTTGCGGACCATGGCTTCGAAGTCCGCGAGGGCCCGGCGCAACTGGTCGATGGGCACTTCGTCGACGGCGCGAACGCCGGCCTGGGAGAACTTCCGCTCGAACCGCGCAAGGTGAACGAAGTCACGACCATTGGCCGCGTGGATGGCCAGTTCGGCACGCAACTCATTGCGCATCACCCGCATGGCGCTCCCTGAAATCTGCGGGGCGCGCAGGACCGGGGCAGGCGGGGCCGCCTGAGCGTCGGCGGCCGCGCGAGCGGCCAGAAGACGCGCCCGACGTTCCCGGTCCAGGCTGATGCGCAGGGCCGGCGTGCAGAGGTAGAGCGGCACCGTCAGGACGGCGGTGACGAAGCGCGTGAGGAGACCCATGGGAGCGGCAGGCAGAGGCACGATTCCGGCATATCGGCCGGCCGCGTGCCTCCACGAGTGCCGTTACTCCCGGTTACGGCAAGAACTCAGGCTGCGAGGGCCGATGCGGCTGCAGCAGCCAGGCACTTGTTGCACTTTCCGAGGCCTGGCAGCCGGGCGTCGGGCTTGCCGTCTCCGGTCTTGAAATTGGCCTGGCAGCGACGGCAGACGTACATCTTCGAGCTCGACATCATCGGCTTGACGCCGGGCTCGCCGCTCGGGCGGGCCGCCACGTACTCGGCCTGCGTTTGACGCAGCTTGAGCGACACGCCGGCGTTCGCTGGCGTGGGGATGGCGGCGGGTGCACGTGCTGCAGGTGCTGCAGGCGCTTTGGGCGCGGTAACGGGGCGACGGGTTGCCATGGCGATCCTGAAGAGATGAACGGATGACGCGCCGGGAAGGCGTGCCATCGCGAGGGGCATGATTGTCCCAGCAAACACCTGGCCTTGTACGAAGGGTTTGCCTTGTCCCTTCGGAGCGTGCCCGCCCACGTCAGCGAGCGCTCGCTCAGCGGCCTTTCGCAGTGCCCTGCAGCTCGAGATCGATACCGGCGGCCGGGATCGTGACGATGCCGGGTTGCGCCGCCCGGAGCTCCGCACCGAACACCGAAGCTTCGCCGGCGACAACGACGACTCGCCGGCCGGCGCTGCCGAGGTGAGCCGAGGCGTAGGCCTGGATCTCGCGGGCATCGACGGCGCCCAGCGTGGCGATCCGGCTGTCGAGTTCGGCTGGCGAGCGGCCCGTGACGACGAGGCTCTGGACGGCCCCGGCCAGGCCGCGCGTCGTCTCGAGGCTGCGGCTGAGATTGCCGATCAGCGTCGCCTTGCGGGCCGCCAGCTCGTCGGCGCCGACCGGCGCGGCCACGAGGCCGTCGAGCTCGGCCTGGACCAGCCGCAGCACCTCGGCCGCCGACTCGTTCTTGGTCTGCACGACGATGCGCAGGAGCGCCGCATCGCGACGAGGCGACATGCCGCTCGAGGCGCCGTAGCTGAGGCCGCGCTTGATGCGGATCTCATGGCCGAGGCGTGAGGAATAGCCACCGCCGAGCACGCCGTTGAGAACTGCCGCGACGGCGGTCTCCTGGCTGCTCCGCGGCGGCATCGCGAGCGCCACCACGACCGCGGCCTGGCCCGACTTGGCCATGTCGACGATCGCGGCAGTGGGCGCCGACGCCGACATCGCTGCCGCGGTCGCCGCCACGGTCGGCGCCAGAGCAGCCGCGGGCGCCTTCCAGGCGCCGAAATGCGTTCGTGCCAGGGCGAGGCCGGTGGCTGCGTCGATGTCGCCGGCCAGGATCAGGACGGCGTTGTCCGGCCGGAAGATCTGCTGGTGCAGGGCGACCAGATCACCACGCACGATGCGCGGCAGCGACTGCGGCGTGCCGCCGGCCGGATGGCCGTAAGCCGAGCTGCCGTAGGCAAGCCGTTCCGCGACGATGCCGGCGAGTACACCGGGGCTGGCATAGGCGACCTTGAGGCTGTCGAGTGTCTGCGTGCGCAGCCGATCCAGTTCCTCGGGTGCGAACACCGGCTCGGTCGCGACCTCCGCGACAAGGCCGAGCGCAGCGCCGAGGCGGGGAGTCGTGACCGTGATGGAGACCGTCGACTCGTTCCAGCCGGCGCCGCTGTCGAGCGAACCCCCGAGCGCTTCGGCCGCCGCCGCGATCTGTGGCGCGCTGCGGTGGCGCGTGCCCTGCGTCAACAGCGCTGCGCTCATCGATGCCAGGCCGGCCAGTTGCGGCGGATCGTTCTCGGCACCAGAGAGCGCCACCAAGGATGCCGTCACCAGCGGCACGCCCTCGCGCCGCGCCACGACGACGCGAAGACCGTTGGCGAGGCGAGCCTCGCTCGGCGTTGCGATGGCGACCGGCCGCGGCGCCGCCGGTGGTGGCGGCGTCGGGAAGGGCTGGGCGGTGGCGTTGGCCGTCAGCAGCCCAGCCGCCGCGGCGACGAGGCCGCAGGCGAGGTGACGCCGGAGCTGTCGCGCCGGTGTCGGCGCCTGGATCGTGTTCATCGGGCGGCGCCTTCCTGCGCGTAGTCCATCGTCACCTTGTGGGCGTCGAGCACGTAGCGTCGCAGCACGCGCACGACATCGGCGGCGCTGACGCGTTGCAGATCCTCGAGGTCCGTGTTGACGCGCGAGGCCGCGCCTTCGATCACGGCCGCATCGCCCATGGCCGATGCAAGGCCGAGCGGCGTCTGCCGGGAGGTGAAGGCCTGCGTCACGATCTGCGTCTTCACCTTGGCCAGTTCGGCCGCCGTCGGTGGGGTGGTGACGAGCCGATCCACTTCGTCGAGCAGGGCCTTCTCGACGGCGGCGATCGGCTTGCCACCCGCCGCCACCGCGTAAGCGATGAGCAGGCCCTGACCGGCGCGCAGGTTGGCCTCGAAGCCGGCCTGGCTGGCGATGCGCTGACGGTAGACCAGCGACTGGTTGATGCGCGACGACTCGCCGGCGGCGAGCACGGCCGCCGCGACCTGCAGGGCCGGCGCGTCGGGACTCGACTCCGGCGGCACCAGCCAGGCCACGGCAACGGCCGGCAGCGGCACGTTGGTGCCGGTGACGTGAAGGCGGCGGTCGGCGGTCCATGCCGGCTCCGTAGGCTCGGGCCGCGCCACCGGTTTGGTGGGTCGCGCAAGGCCACCGAAATACTTGTCGACCCAGCCGTCGAGCTGGGCGGCGTCGAAGTCGCCGGTGACGATCAGCGTCGCGTTGTCGGGGCGGTAGTAGCGGCTGTGGAACGCGCGCACGTCGTCGAGCGTCGCGGCTTCGAGGTCGGCGATGTTGCCGATCGCCGAGCGCCGGTACGGATGCACGAGGTAGGGCGCGGTCGACAGTGCGTCGAAGAAGCGACCGTACGGCGAAGCCAGGATGCGCTGCCGGTATTCCTCCTCGACGACGGCGCGCTCCGACTTGAAGTTGGCATCGTCGACCTCGAGGTTCGACATCCGCTCGGCTTCGGCCCAGAGCAGCGTCTCGAGGTAGTTCGAGGGCACCACCGTCTGATAGGCCGTGACGTCGTCGCTCGTGAAGGCGTTGTTGCTGCCGCCGACGTCCTCCGTGAGGCGGTCGAACTGTTCGGCCTTCAGGTACCGGGTGCCCTTGAACATCAGGTGCTCGAACAGATGCGCGAAACCGGACCGGCCGGCCGGATCGTCGCGGCCGCCGACGTGGTACCAGACCTCGATGCTCACGGTCGGGCTGGTGTGGCTCTCGACCGAGATCACTTGCAGGCCGTTGCCGAGGCGGCGCTCCCGAAAGGCGATCGGCGGGATCTTCAACGGCGCGGCAGCAATCGCCGCAGCCGCTGTGGCGACAGCCGCCGTGGCCGCCGGCGCCATCGCTGCCGTGCCGAAGGCAACGACCGCGACCATCGCGATCCAGACCGCTCGACCGCGCCTGGCGAAAGGTCTCGCGGCGGAGGTCGGGCGGTGTGTCGATGCGGTCTTTTTCGTCATCGCCAGATGATAGGAGTGCCCCCGACAACGCACGCACCGGCTGCGGCTTGGCCCTTCGAGCCTCGGTGCCAGCTCCGCTTCGGCGGGGCTAAGCCGAAGCGAGCGCCAGGTCGAAGTGCTCGACCACCGGCGGCGTCGCGAAGAACGGTCCGACGATGGCGCGCCACTCGGGAAACAGCGGCCCCTGGCGGAAGTCGACGGTGTGGTTCTCGAGCGTCTGCCAGCGAATCATCAGCAGGTAGCGCTCGGCCGATTCGATGCCCTTGTGCACCTCGTGGCCGACATATCCCCTGGCGCGCGGCACGACGGTGGCAAGACCCTGGGCCAGGGCGGCTTCGAACTCGGCGTTCTTGCCCGGTGCGATGCGGATGTCGGCGACTTCGAGAATCATGGTGGCCTCCTGTTTTGGAATGTGGATCACTGGATGCCGAGGTGGCGCGAGAGGGCTGCGTCGTCGGCCGCGAGGCGGGCGGAATCGCCGGCCAGCACGACCACGCCTTTCTCGAGAATCACCGCGTGGTCGGTGTGCGCCAGCACAGCGCGGGCGTTGCGGTCGACGATGAGCGTGGCGATGCCGGTGGCGCGGATCGCGGTGATGGTGCGCCAGATCTCGGCGACGACGAGCGGCGCCAGGCCTTCGGTGGCTTCGTCGAGCACCAGCAACAGCGGGTTGGTCATGAGCGCACGGCCGATCGCGAGCATCTGCTGCTCGCCGCCCGAGAGCTGCTGGCCGCCATGGCCGAGCCGATCGGCCAGCCGCGGGAAGGTGGCGAGCACGCGGTCGATGGTCCAGTCGCGACGGCCGTCGGCGCCGGCACGTTCGGTCATCACCAGGTTCTCGCGCACGCTCAGGTTGGCGAAGATGCCGCGGCCTTCGGGCACGTAGCCGATGCCGAGCCGCGCCATGCGTTCGGGCGGCGCACCGGTCACGGCCGCGCCCTGCCAGGCGACGCTGCCCCCGGTGGCGCGCAGATAGCCCATCGCCGTGCGGATCAGCGTCGTCTTGCCCATGCCATTGCGGCCGAGCAGGCCGAGCGAGGTGCCGGGCGCGATGGCGAGCGAAACGCCCTGCAGCACGTGGCTGTCGCCATAGCGCGCATGGACGTCGGTGAGGGCAAGCAGCGCGCTCATGGGCGGTTCAGTGACCGTCGCCGAGGTAGGCGGCCTGGACCGCGGGGTCGTTGCGGATGCGATCCGGCACGTCGCTCGCGATCACCTGGCCGTTGACCATCACCGTGACGCGATCGGCCACCTTGAACACCGCGTCCATGTCGTGTTCGACGAGCAGGATCGCCTGCGTCGCCTTCAGCGCGGTGAGCAGCGCCAGCATGCGGCCGGTTTCCTCGGCGCCCATGCCGGCCAGCGGCTCGTCGAGCAGCAGGGCGCGCGGCGCGGTGGCCAGGCACATGGCGATCTCGAGCTGCCGCTTGCCACCGTGGCTGAGGGTGCCGGCGATGCGGCCGGCCTCGGCGGCGAGGCCGGTGGCTGCGAGCACACGTTGCGCCGTCGCCAGGCCTGCGGTGTCGGCCGCTGCGCGTTCCCACACGCGCCACGGCCGCGGTGCGGCGGCCTGCGCCGCCAGCCGGCAGTTCTCGACCGCGCTGAACTCCGGGAAGATGGTCGTGCGCTGGTAGCTGCGGCCGAGCCCGGCGCGGGCCCGTCGCGGCTGCGCCCAGCGCGTCACGTCGTGGCCGCCGAAGAACACCGAGCCGCTGTTCGGCGCCAGCTCGCCCGAGAGCATGTTGACGAGCGTCGACTTGCCGGCGCCGTTGGTGCCGATGACGGCGTGGATCTCGCCGACGTGCAGGTCGAGCGAGACATCGTCGACGGCGGCGAGCCCGCCGAAGCGGCGGCCGAGTCGGCGTGCCGAGAGCAGCGGCACGGTGGTGGCCGTGCTCGCGCGCTCAGCCACCGCGGCCTCGGCGCAGGCGCCCGGCGATGGCGCCCAGGCCGATCAGCCCGCGCGGCAGGGCGGCGACGAAGGCGATGATGGTCAAGCCGAGCGTCAGTTGCCAGTGCGAGGCCAGCGGGCCGAGCAGCGCCTCGGTCTGGAAGACTTCTTTCAGCAGCGTGAAGGCCGCCGCGCCGATGACGGCGCCGCGCAGGCTGCCGATGCCGCCGAGGATGAGCATCAGCAGCACCTCGCCCGAGGTGTGCCATGACAGGAGCTCGGGATTGACGCCGCCGTCCTTGACCGCGAGCAGCAGGCCGGCGAGGCCGGCGACGGCGCCGGCGATCACGAAGGCTGCCAGCTTGTACGGCTGCGTCGGGAAGCCGGCCGCGCGCATGCGCTGCTCGTTGACGCGGATGCCGGCGAGGGCATGGCCAAAGCGCGAGCCGAGCAGCAGCGCGATGAAGGCGTAGACCAGCACCAGCGTGGCCAGGACAGCGTAGTAGAAGGTGCGCTGTTCGCCGAGGTCGAGCAGGGTGGCCCCGGCGAGCGGCAGGGTCGGCTTGACGTAGAGGAAGATGCCGTCGCTGCCGCCTCCCACCGAGGTGTCGTGGAACACGAAGTAGGC
>JBDTCA010000367.1:0-2545 GCA_039923815.1 Caldimonas sp.
AGTTGCCGGCGATCTCGAGCAGCTGCTGCCAGCCCTTGTCCCAGCCTTCGCCCTGCAGCAGCGTCTCGACGGTGAGGTGCGTGGTACCGGAACGCGAGGGCGCGCTCATCGCCACGTGGCCGAACCAGGCAGCCTTGGTGAGATCGCCCCATTGCGCCGGCACCGGCAGCTTGTGGGCCGCCAGGTAGCGCGTGTTCCACATCAGGCCGTAGCCGGCCAGCGCCTGGCCCAGGTAGCGACCCTTGGCGTCGTTGATCGGATAGGCGCCGACCTTGGCCGGGGCGTTCTTGTTGGCGAGGTCGCTCACGTTGTCGAGCAGGTTCTGGCCGACCAGCACCTCGAAGGCGTCGGGCGCGGACGCCCAGAAGACGTCGGGCCGCTGGCCGGCGCTCAGTTCGCGCACATAGGCGATCCCCTGCACCGTGTTCTTGTTCAGCACCTCGATCTTGATCGTCGGGTTGGCCTTCTCGAAGGCCGCCTTGTAGGTCTGCGTCAGCTCCTTCGGGAACGACGTGACGACGGTGACGGTGCCGGCGAATGCGGCGCTGCCGGCAACGAGGCCGGCACCCAGGAGCAGAAGCGTGAGCGCGCGACGGACGCGCAGCTGGCGGTGAGGCATCGGGTTCTCCGGGAAAGTGATCGAGCGCGAAAGGAGTCGGGATTCTCGGGTCTCCGCTGTGCGGGAGAACGCAGGGTTCTCGCGTAGGCGGCGGATCGGTGCCTCACCCCCTTCCCGACGCGCGTTCGCGTTCTCGAACGACCCGGTGGAGTCGCTCCCACCGACCGCCGGCCCGATCGCGCTCGCCATTCCTTTGCGCCTTTGAGCGACCTGATTTCGGCTGGATTCTTTCGTGGACGACACGCGTCAACGGAAAGCGGATTGCGGCGTTTCAGGACAGGGGAGGCCGGGACCGGCACTCCTGTCCAGCTCAACTCCATCTCCAAGAGACCACCATGAAGCACGCACTCATCGCCATCGCTCTCGTCTTCGGCGCCTTTGCCGCGCAAGCCCAGGTCGGCACCGCCGTCAAAGAAACCGGCAAGGCCACGGGCGAGACCGTCTTGCAAGCCAAGGAAAACACCCAGGCCGCCGTCACCGGCCAGCCGAAGAAGACCGTTCACAAGGTCAAGGCCCGCGTCCACAAGACCAAGGCGCGCGCGCACCGTGCAGCGGCCAAGGAAGCGATGAAGTAAGACCCGGGCCCCGCGCGACGGGGCTGCCGGCGGGCTCAGGCGCTCGGAAAAACGCGGCTTCGGCCGCGTTCTTTTTTGGCACCATCGAGCCCCGTGACGCTAGTACGTTTCCAGGTGCAGCCGCCCCTCGCGCCGGAGCGCGGGCCCCAGGGCGGCCCAGGACAGGCCGGCGTCTGCAGCGACGCCGCGCAGCGCCAGGAGCACGCCCTCTTCCATCGCCTTCAGGCCGCACACGTAGAAGTGCGCGTCGGGGTCGGCCAGCAGCAGGGCGAGATCGGCGGCGCGGTCCTTCATCAGATCCTGCACGTAGCGTTTGGGCTGGCCTGGCGTGCGCGAGAAGGCCAGGTTGATGTCGATGAAGTCTTTCGGCAGGCTCGTCAGCGGGCCGAAGTACGGCAGCTCCTCGCGTGTGCGGGCACCGAAGAAGAGCATCAGCTTGCCGCCGTCGAAACGGCCGGTCTTTCTCTGGCGGCGGCGCCATTCCGTCATCGCACGCATCGGCGCGCTGCCGGTGCCGGTGCAGATCATCACGATGTGCGACTTCGCGTGGTTGGGCATCAGGAAGCTCTGCCCGAACGGGCCGACGACCTGGACTGCGTCGCCGACCTTCAGATCACACACGTAATTCGAGGCGGTGCCTCGAAACGGCCGACCCTGGTGGTCTTCCGTGACGCGCTTCACGGTCAGCGAAATGTTGTTGTAGCCGGGGCGCTCGCCGTTGCGCGGGCTGGCGACCGAATACTGGCGCGGCATGTGAGCACGGCCGTGCGCGTCGACGCCGGGCGGCACGATGCCGATCGACTGGCCCTCGAGCACCGGGAACGGCACCGCGCCGAAGTCCAGCACGATGTGATGGGTGTGGCTGGCAAAACCGTCTTCGGTGCAGTCGACGTTGCCCGCCACGGTGGCGATGGCCGGCGCCTTGGGCGTGAAGGCGTTGGTGACGGGCTTTTCGGCCGACCTCGGCGGCACCGTCGAGCCGGCCACGTCTGCATCGAAAGGCGCTTCGCCGGCGGTGCCGACCGCGCTCGCCGGCGCGCCGGCAGGCGGCGACACGGCATCGACCGACACGCCCTCCGCGGCGAGCTGATCGGCGCTGAGTTCCGGCGGCAGCTCGTCCCAGGTGAGCTGGTCGGCGGTGGCGTAGGCGACCGTCCTCGGCACCAATCGCCAGTTGTCGATCGAACCGGTCGGGCACGGCGAGATGCAGGCCATGCACAGATTGCAGACGGCCGCGTCGACCACGTAGTTGCGGTCGTCATGGCTGATCGCACCCACCGGGCAGGTCGCCTCGCAGGTATTGCAGCGGATGCAGATCTCGGGGTCGATCAGGTGCTGCCTGATGACCTCC
>JBDTCA010000368.1:0-3324 GCA_039923815.1 Caldimonas sp.
ACGACGTCGTTGTCCAGGCTGCGGCCGATCGTCAGCGGCCAGCGTTCGACGCGCCACGACTGCCGCACCTGGCCGTCACGGTCGACGGCTTCGAGCAAGGCCAGCGGCGTCACCGCGGCTTCACCCATCGGTAGGCATCCAGATAGTGGCGCGCGAGCTTCTGTGCATTGACGAAGCTGAAGCCCTGGGCGTCGAAGCGGCCCTGGACGCCGGCCTCGGCCTGGTCGAGCGTGGCCACCAGCACCGAAACGTCGTAGAGCTGCGGCAGCTTCTTGTAAGCGCGAATGCACACGACGGCCCGCAGCGGCAGGCCTTCGCGGTCGATGAAGTCCTCGTTGCAACGCGGCTTGGTCTGGTGTTGCGGCCCGAGCCTCACGAACGACTCGTTGCGGAAGCTCGCCGAGTAGCGCGCCGCAAAGCGCAGCGGCCCGAGCTTGCTGCCGTCGTAGCTCTCGTGGCGCAGCGAGATCGTGCCGGTGTTGAAATCGCCCACGAAGATGCGCGTGTCCATCACGCAGTCGGCGCGCTCGAAGTCGAGGCCGCCGGTGCGAGACGGCTCGCTCGAGCCCCAGCAGCGCATGAACACGTCGGGCGGCACCGGCACCCGGTAGCGCGGATGCGTTGCGTCCTTCCAGCCCTGCTGGATGAAGCGTTCGGTCAGCAGCGCCTGGTGCTTCTGCAACTGCTCGTCGACGACCGCATAGGCCGGCTGCGCGATCGGCGGCGCGTCTTTCCCGCGCGCGAGCAGCGCCTGCGCGAAGCTGGCCGGCACGAGGAAACTGACCTGCTCGCCATCGACGCGGCGAGCGACGTTGATGCCGATGACATGGCCCTCCTCGTCGAGCGCCGGGCCGCCGCTCATGCCGCCCGACAGGGCGCCGCCAAAGAAGATCTGCGGATAGAAGCTGCGCTTGACGAGGCCGTTGTAGGTGCCCTGCGTGACGGCGAAGCCGACGTCGAGCGGGTTGCCGAGCGAATAGATGCGCTCGCCTTGCGAGAGCAGCTCGCTGTCGGGCCGGAAGGCCAGCGCATCGAAGCTCTTGCCCGCGGCGTCGCCCGCTTTCAGGAGCGCCAGGTCGTGGAGGACGTCGATCTGCAGGATTTTCAGCGGCGCCTCGCGCCCGTCGGCCGTGACATAGACGAGGTCGTGGCGCTCCGGCTTCAGCGCCGCCTCGGCGACGACGTGGAAGTTGGTGACGATGTGGCCCTGCGCCGTCACGAAGAAGCCGGAGCCGACCGACGTCTGGCTGGCCTGGCCCTTGAGCACGGTACGGATCTGGACGAGCTGCGAGCGCGCCTGCTCGTAGACCTTGCGGGCCGAAAGGGACACCGGCGCCGCAGTCACCGCAGACGCGGCGGCATCGGCCGGGGCAGCCGCGGGAGCCGGCGTTGCGGCGGGCCGGTTCTGCGCGAATGCGGCCGACCCTGCCGCAGCCGCCGCCAGCGCCAGTGTCGTGTGGCCGACCCAGCGCCCGACGCGTGTTTTCATCTGCCGTGATTCTACGGGCCGGGTCATCGCGCCCGGTCGTGAAACCGCGCTGCTACAGTCGTCGGGACCCTGCGAAACAGGGCGCTTTCCGGAGACACCCTCATGCAACGCCGTCATCTCATCCAGGTCGCTTTCGCCGCAGGCGCGGGCGCGCTCGGCCTGCCCGGCATCGCCCGCGCGCAAGCGGTCGAGAAGCCCAAGCTCACGATCGCCGTCGGCGGCAAGAACCTGCTCTATTACCTGCCGCTGACGATCGCCGAGACGCAGGGCTACTTCAAGCATGAAGGCCTCGACGTCACCATCGCCGATTTCGCCGGCGGCTCGCGCGCCCTCCAGGCGCTCGTCGGCGGCAGCGCCGACGTCGTCTCGGGTGCCTTCGAGCACACCATCAACATGCAGGTCAAGGGCCAGCGCCTGCGCGCCTTCGTGCTCGAGGGGAGGGCGCCGCAGATCGTGCTCGGCATCAATCCGAAGACGATGCCGAACTTCAAGTCGGTGGCCGACCTCAAGGGCAAGAAGCTCGGCGTCACGGCGCCAGGCTCGTCGACCAACGTGCTCGCCAATTTCGTGCTGGGCAAGGCCGGCTTGAAGCCGGGCGATGTCTCGATCATCGGCGTCGGCGCGGGCAGCGGCGCGGTGGCGGCGATGCGCTCGGGCCAGATCGATGCGATGAGCAACCTCGACCCGGTGATCACGCTGCTGGTGCGCTCGGGCGACCTCAAGATCGTGTCCGACACCCGCGTCGTCGCCGAGGCCGACAAGGTCTTCGGCGGGCCGATGCCGGCCGCCTGCCTCTACACGCAGCAGACCTTCCTCGACAAGTACCCGGCCACCGTGCAGGCGCTCACCAACGCCATCGTTCGCGCCGACAAGTGGATCCAGCAGGCTGGCGCGGGCGACATCATCAAGGCCGTGCCGGAGAGCTACCTGCTCGGCGACCGCGCCGTCTACGTCGACGCCTTCCTCGCCGCCAAGGGCGCGCTCTCGCCCAACGGCATGTTCCCCGAGGCCGGCCCCGAGACGGCACGGCGCGCGCTCGCCAGCATCGACCCCGAGATCGCCGCCGCGAAGATCGACCTCTCGGCGATCTACACGAACGACTTCGTCAAGCGCGCCAACGCAAAGTACCCAAAGGGCTGAGCGGAGACGTCATGGCCCGGGTCGTTGCGGCGGCGCCTGTGGTGGCATCGTCCTCGTCGTGAACGCACTGACCGATGCGCCGGCACTGGCGCTGCACGAGGTCGACTGCACCTTCGCCTCGAAGGCGGGAGCGGGGCAGCGCTACACCGCGGTCAGCGGCGTCACGCTCACCGTCGGTGCCGGCGAATTCGTCGCTGTTGTCGGGCCGACAGGCTGCGGCAAGAGCACGCTGCTCAACGTTGCCGCGGGCTTGATGGCGCCGAGCTCCGGCACGGTCGAGGTGTTCGGCACCCCGCTCGCCGGCCTGAACGCGCGCGCCGGCTACATGTTCCAGGCCGAGAGCCTGATGCCCTGGCGCACGGCGCTGCAGAACGTCATGGCCGGCCTCGAGTTCCGCGCCGTGCCCGACGCGCGGGCGCAGGCCGAGGCCTGGCTCAAGCGCGTCGGCCTCGGCGGCTTCGGTGACCGCTATCCGCACCAGCTCTCCGGCGGCATGCGAAAGCGCGTCAGCCTCGCACAGACGCTGGTGCTCGACCCCGACATCATCCTGATGGACGAACCCTTCTCCGCACTCGACATCCAGACCCGGCAGCTGATGGAAAACGAGGTGCTGGGCCTCTGGCAGGCGAAGAAGAAGGCGGTGCTCTTCATCACCCACGACCTCGACGAGGCCATCGCCATGAGCGACCGCGTCG
>JBDTCA010000369.1:0-4269 GCA_039923815.1 Caldimonas sp.
GTCGCCGCCGAGCTTGTGGAGACGACTCGCCTCTATGCGCGTGGCATCGCCGCCATCGACCCGAAGTGGCTGCCCGAAGTCGCCGGCCATCTCATCAAGACGCAGCTGCTCGAGCCGCATTGGGAGAAGAAGGCCGGGCAGGTCGTGGCGCTCGAACGGGCGACGCTCTACGGCATCGTGATCTATGCGAACAAGCGGGTCGACTTCGGCACCGTCGATCCGGTGGCCGCACGGGAGATCTTCATCCGCGAGGCGCTCGTTGCCGGCGAGTGGGAAACCCGGCTGCCGTTCGCGGCCGCCAACAGGAAGCTGATCGCGCAGGTCGAGGAGCTCGAGCACAAGGCGCGACGGCAGGACGTGCTCGTCGACGACGAATTGATCCACGCCTTCTACGAGCAGCAGCTGCCGGCCGACGTGCACAGCGCGCTGACCTTCGAGCGCTGGTACCGCGACGAGTCGAGGCGTCAGCCGCAGCTGCTCGTTCTCACGCGCGACGAGTTGATGCGCCACGAGGCCGCCGGCATCACCACGGCGGCGTTCCCGAAGACGATCCGGCTCGGTGGCGTCGACTGCGCGGCGACCTATCTGCACGAACCCGGCAACGCCCGCGACGGCCTGACGGTGACGATGCCGATCTACGTGCTCAACTCCGCCAGCGAGGACCGCTGCGAGTGGCTGGTGCCCGGCATGCTGAAGGACAAGGTCGTGGCGCTGGTCAAGACCTTGCCACAGCGGCCGCGCTCGCGCCTGGTGCCGCTGCCCGAGTACGCGGCGACGTTCATCGACGAGGTCGCGTTCGCGAGCGGCAGCCTCGTCGAGTCTCTGGCGGCGCACGCGAGCAGGCGCACCGGCCTCGAACTGAAGCGGGCCGACTTCAAGCACGAGCAGCTCGCGCCGCATCTGCTCATGAGCCTGCGTGTCGTCGACGAGCACGGCCGACAGCTGGGCGACTCGCGTCATCTGGCCGAGCTGAAGGCCGGCCTCGGCAACCAGGCCCGCTCGGCGTTCCAGGCGCTGGCGGCGTTGCGGGTCGCATCGCCATCGTCACCACCGGCGACGCTCAACGCAACGTCGGCATCGGGTTTGACAGCGGCGAAATCTGCATCGCGCCAACCTGCCCACGCCGCGCCCACGGCAGCGACATCGAGCGACGAGGAGAGGGCACCGCGCTACACCTCGTGGACCTTCGGTGAGCTGCCCGAGCTGATGGAGCTGAAAAAGGCGGGCCAGACGCTGGTGGGCTTCCCTGCGCTGGTCGACGAAGGGCATGCCGTCGGCATCGAGCTGTTCGACGAGCCCGAGGCCGCAAGGCACGCGCATCGCGCCGGCCTGCGAAGGCTCGTCTCGCTGCAGCTTCGTGATGCCTTGAAATACCTCGAGAAAAACCTGCCTGACCTGCAGAAGATGGCCGTCGCCTTCATGCCCCTCGGCAGCGCCGACGAACTGCGTACGCAGATCATCGACGCCGCGCTCGACCGTGCCTTCCTCGTCGAACCCTGGCCGACCGATGCTGCGGGCTTCGACAAGCGCCTCGGCGAAGGCCGCGGCCGGCTGACGCTGATCGCCGGCGAGGTCTCACGGCTGGCGGCCGTCGTGCTCGCCGAGCATGCGGCGGTCGCGCGCAAGCTGAAGGACAGCCGCCCGCCGAAAGACGTCGCCGACGACGTCGCAGCGCAACTGGAGCGTCTGGTGCCGAAGCGCTTCATCGCGCAGACGCCGTGGCCGCAGCTCGGCCAACTGCCGCGCTACCTGAAGGCGATCACGATGCGCCTCGACAAGCTGCGTGCCGACCCGGCCCGCGACGCCGCCCGGTTCGCCGAGCTGCGGCCGCTCGAGCAGCGCTATCTGCGCAAGCTCGCCGAGCGCCGCGGCACGGCCGATGCTCGCCTCGACGAGTTTCGGTGGTGGATCGAGGAGCTCCGCGTCGGCCTGTTCGCGCAGGAGCTCAAGACCCCGCAACCGGTGAGCGTGAAGCGACTCGACAAAATCTGGGCCCAGGCCTTCGCCTGAGCGACCTCGAAGGAGACCCCATGCCGTTGTCCCGATTCACGAAGCTCATGGCCCGCCAACCCGACACGTGGACCGTCGTGCCAGGCGACCAGCGAGACATCGACATCGTGGTTGCGCGGTGCCGGCAGATGGTGAGCCGGCGCGCGATGGTTGCGGCCGGCGTCGCCGTCGTGCCGATCCCAGGCATCGACTGGGTCACCGACGTCGCGGTGCTCATGAAGCTCATCCCCGACATCAACCGGGCCTTCGGCCTCACGCCATCGCAGATCGAGCGGCTGGCGCCAGACCGCCGCGTCGCCGTTCTCAAGGCCGTCTCCGCAGGCGGCAGCATGCTGATCGGCAAGATCGTCACCCGCGAGCTCGTCGTGCGCGCGCTGCGCATGGTTGGCATCCGGCTGACGACGCAGCAGGCCGCCAAGTTCGTGCCGTTTGCTGGCCAGGCCGTGTCCGCGGCGCTCACTTACTCGTCGCTGCGCTATGTGTGCGAGCAGCACATCCAGCAATGCGTCGCGATCTCGAAGATGCTGCTGCTGCCATCTCCGGAACCCGCATCGGTCGACAAAAGCAGGTGAGGGCGGCTGAAGGAAGTGGCCGCGAGTCGCCCTCGTACAATGCGGCTCTTCGGGGCGTAGCGCAGCCTGGTAGCGCAACTGGTTTGGGACCAGTAGGTCGAGAGTTCGAATCCCTCCGCCCCGACCAAGGCCTCACAGGCTCTCTCTCTGCCCGTAGCTCAACTGGATAGAGCACCAGCCTTCTAAGCTGGGGGTCGGGGGTTCGAGTCCCTCCGGGCAGGCCAGCTCAACGCTTCTGGTACTGCTTGGCGCCGAACAGCACCTCTCGCTCTGCACTGCCCTTCAGGGGTTTGCGCAGACCGGCCATCACTTCGACACCGCGCTGCACGGCGGGTCTGGCGCCGATTCGATCGAACCAGCGTCTGAGGTGCGGGGAGTCGGCCCAGTCGATGCCCTGGTTCTGCCATGAGCGCACCCACGGAAAGATGGCGATGTCGGCGATCGTGTACTGCCTGGCGGCCATGAATTCACGCGACTCGAGGCGCTTGTTCATGACGCCATAGAGACGGCGAGCCTCGTTGGTGTACCGGTCGACGGCATACGGGATCTTCTTCGGCGCATAGATGCGGAAGTGATGCGCCTGTCCGAGCATCGGGCCGACGCCACCCATCTGGAACATCAGCCACTCGAGAGTCTCGTAGCGGCCGCGCACGTCGGCAGGCAGGAACTTTCCCGTCTTGGCGGCCAGATAGACGAGGATGGCACCGGACTCGAAGATCGAGATCGGTTCGCCGTCGGGACCGTCGGGGTCGACGAGCGCCGGGATCTTGTTGTTCGGACTGATGGCCAGAAAGCCCGGCTCGAACTGCTCGCCGGCGCCGATGTCGACCGGGATCGCCCGATACGGCAGGCCGCACTCCTCGAGCATCACATGAATCTTGTGGCCGTTCGGCGTCGGCCACGAATACACATCGATCATCGCGTCGTTTTCTCGTGGCGTGCCGGCTGAACCAACGTCGCGAATGCCGCGACTTCAAACGTCGCGGCCCACTTCCTCATGCGTGGCGGCCGAGTTCCATCTTGGCGATGGCGTTGCGGTGCACTTCGTCGGGGCCGTCGGCGAAGCGGAGCGTTCGCGCCGCAGCGTAGTGGTAGGCGAGCGGGAAGTCGCCCGAGACGCCGCCGCCGCCGTGGGCCTGGATCGCCCAGTCGATCACCTGGCAGGCCATGTTCGGCGCCACCACCTTGATCATCGCGATCTCGGCCTTGGCCGTCTTGTTGCCGGCGACGTCCATCATCCAGGCAGCCTTCAGCGTCAGCAGACGCGCCATGTCGATGCGGCATCGCGCCTCGGCGATGCGCTCTCGCGTCACGCCTTGCTCGGCCACCGTGCGACCGAAAGCGACCCGCTTGGAGGCACGCCGGCACATCAGCTCGAGGGCCCGCTCGGCGAGGCCGACGAGGCGCATGCAATGGTGGATTCGACCCGGCCCGAGCCTGCCTTGGGCGATCTCGAAGCCGCGCCCTTCGCCGAGCAGGATGTTCGACTGCGGCACCCGCACATTCGTGAACGTGATCTCCATGTGGCCGTGCGGTGCGTCGTCGTAGCCGAACACGGATAGCGGTCGCAGCACGTCGATGCCGGGCGCATCGGAGGGCATCAGCAGCATCGACTGCTGGGCGTGGCGCGGCGCCTCGGTGTCGGTCTTGCCCATGAACACATAGACCTTGCAGCGCGGGTCACCGG
>JBDTCA010000370.1:0-5301 GCA_039923815.1 Caldimonas sp.
GGCCCGCGCCGCCAGGTGCAGCGCGCTCGTGCTCACGCTCGACCTGCAGATCCTCGGGCAACGCCACAAGGACCTCAAGAACGGCCTGTCGGCGCCGCCCAAGCCCACCTTCGCCAACATCGTCAACGTGCTCACCAAGCCGCGCTGGCTGATGGCCATGGCCGGCACCAAGCGGCACGGCTTCGGCAACATCGTCGGTCACGCCACGGGGGTCGGCGACATGTCCTCGCTCGGCGCCTGGACGGCCGAGCAGTTCGATCCGCGCCTGAGCTGGGCCGACATCGAGTGGGTCAAGAAGCTCTGGGGCGGCAAGCTCATCCTGAAGGGCATCCTCGACGTCGAAGACGCCCGCCTGGCCGTCGGCAGCGGCGCCGATGCCATCGTCGTTTCCAACCACGGTGGTCGCCAGCTCGACGGCGCGCCGTCGTCGATCACGGCGCTGCCGGCCATCGCCGAAGCGGTCGGCCAGGACATCGAGGTCTGGATGGACGGCGGCATCCGCTCCGGGCAGGACGTGCTGAAGGCCTGGGCGCTCGGCGCCCGCGGCACGCTGATCGGGCGCTCCTTCGTCTATGGCCTGGGTGCGATGGGCGAAGCCGGCGTGACCAAGGCGCTCGAGATCATCGCCAAGGAGCTCGATCTGACGATGGCTTTCTGCGGCCACACCGACATCCAGAAGGTCGACCGCGCGATCCTGCTTCCCGGCACGTATTGAGTCGACCGGAAGCGACCCGCGCCACCGCCCCGAGGCGCCGCGGGATCAACCCGTGATCAGCCGCGCTGCTCGAACGTGTTGCAGCTCTCGACGTTGCCGTTGTCGACTCCGCGCTTGAACCAGCTGACGCGTTGGGCGCTGGTGCCGTGGGTGAACGTCTCCGGAACGACCTGACCCTGCGACTTGCGCTGCAGCGTGTCGTCGCCGATCTGCGAAGCGGCATTGAGTGCCGCCTCGATGTCGCCCGGATCGAGCCGCCAGCCCTGCTCCTTCTGCGAGCGCGCTGCCCACACGCCGGCGAAACAGTCGGCCTGCAATTCGACGCGGACGCTGAGCGCGTTGGCCTGCGCCTCGCCGCCACGGCCGCGCATCGCGTCGACCTTTTCCATGATGCCGAGCTGGTTCTGGACATGGTGGCCGACCTCGTGCGCGATCACGTAGGCCTGGGCGAACTGCCCGGGCGCACCGAGCTTCTGTTCCAGGATGCGATAGAAGCGCAGGTCGATGTAGACCTTCTGGTCGTTGGGGCAGTAGAACGGGCCCATGGCCGCCTGGCCCTGTCCGCAGGCCGTCGGGTAGCTGCCACTGAACAGCACGAGCTTGGGCGGCTGATAGGTCCGGCCCGACTCGCGGAACACGTCGGTCCACACCACCTCGGTGCTGCGCAGGATCTGCGAGACGAACTTGGCCTGCGCGTCGCTCTGGGGCGGCGCGGGCGCCGGACCCTGTTGCTGCTCCTGCTGCGTGGTCTGCCCGCCCCCGCCGCCCACGAGTCCCAGAAGGGTGAGCGGGTTGATGCCGAAGATCCAGCCCGCGATCACCGCGACGGCAACGCTACCCAGACCGATGCTGCGGCCGCCGAAACCGAAGCCACCACCACCACCTCCGCTCCTGCCGCGCACGTCCTCGACGTTGCTGCTCTCGTCCTGACCGTCCATCCGCATTGCTGTCTCCTCAAGTCTTGGGCAAGGTCACGCCCTGTTGGCCCTGGTATTTTCCGCCGCGGTCCTTGTAGCTGGTCTCGCACGGCTCGTCGCTCTCGAAGAAGATCACCTGCGCGCAACCTTCGCCGGCATAGATTTTCGCCGGCAGCGGCGTCGTGTTGCTGAACTCGAGCGTCACATAGCCCTCCCATTCTGGCTCGAAGGGCGTCACGTTGACGATGATCCCGCAGCGCGCGTACGTGCTCTTGCCGAGGCAGATCGTCAACACGTTGCGTGGGATGCGGAAGTACTCGAGCGTGCGTGCCAGCGCGAAGCTGTTCGGCGGGATCACGCACACGTCGGCATGGATGTCGACGAAGCTCTTCTCGTCGAAGTTCTTCGGATCGACGACGGTCGAGTAGATGTTGGTGAAGACCTTGAACTCGGGCGCGCAGCGGATGTCGTATCCGTAGCTCGAGGTGCCGTAGCTGACGATGCGCCGGCCTTCTCCGTCGACGCGCACCTGCCCCGGCTCGAAGGGCTCGATCATTCGGTGCTGCTCGGCCATGCGGCGGATCCAGCGGTCGCTCTTGATGGTCATGCAGCCTCTCGAAAAACGTGACGCATTGTAGGGAGCAGGCCCCCGGCCAGCGCCCGGTTGACCTACCATCTGCGGCATCGCCGCTACGAGGCCGCACCATGCGCACCGCCACCGAGCTCCTCGCCCAGTACGCCGAGTACCACCGCGACCGCCGCAACATCGTCAGCCATTTCATCGGCGTGCCGATGATCGTCTTCGGCGTCGGCGTGATGCTGGCCCGGCCCGTGATCGTGGCCTCGAACATCGCCCTCACGCCGGCCTGGTTCGTGTTCGCGCTCGCCGCGGTGTGGTACCTGACACGCGGCAACGCGGTACTCGGCGCCACCGTGAGCGTTGCCGTCGGCGCGCTGCTCTGGCTCGGCCAGAAGGTCTCCGGCGGCAGCGTGCCCTCCTGGCTGGCCTGGGGCGTGGGATTTTTCGCCGTCGGCTGGCTGATCCAGTTCATCGGTCACTGGTACGAAGGCAGGAAGCCCGCCTTCGTCGACGACATCATCGGCCTGCTCGTCGCCCCGATGTTCGTCACCGCCGAGTTGATGTTCCTGCTCGGCTGGAACAAGCCGCTGTTGTCGGAGATCGAGCGCCGCGCCGGCCCCACCGTGCTGCGCGATCTCGCCCGCATCGCATAGGCGCTCGCGCTTTCAGCGGCCCGGCGGTCGGTAAGCGCAGCGGCTGCCGCTCTCGGCGATGAAGGCGGCGATGGTCTCGGCGTCGTCGAGGTCGAACACCGGCAGGCCGGTCGGCACCAGCAGCTCGCTGCGGCTGTCGGTGGCGATGGCGAACACGTAGGGGTCTTCGGGGTACTGGGCGCGCTTGCCGGTGGCGGCCCGCCAGACCTCGAGCTTGGCCATCGGCGCGTGTTTGAATCCCTCGACCAGCACCCAGTCGCACGGCGAGAGTTCGGCAATCAGTTCGTCGACCGTCGGCGCCTTTTCGACCGGGTACTCCCGCATCTTGGCGAGCCTGCGGTCCGACGCGATGACGACCTCGAAGGCACCGGCCTGTCGGTGCCGCCACGAGTCCTTGCCCTCGTGGTCGATGTCGAAATCGTGGTGGGCGTGCTTGACCACCGAGACGCGATGGCCGGCAAGCCGCAGGATGGGAATGAGGCGCTCGGCCAGCGTCGTCTTGCCCGAGCCGGAAAAGCCGCAGAGGCCAATGACGTTCATGACCGCAAGTCTAAGACGCTGACCTGCCGCAGCCGACGAGCACGTCGCGCCCGCCACGGCGGGTAAGCTCGCCAGCGAATGCGAACCGACCCCCACGCCGCCGACCCTTCGCCAGAGGCCGCATCGCGCTGGCTCGTTGCCGACGACGGCTTCTTTCGCCGGCTGCTCGATCTCCCGCAACTGGCCCTGGTGGCAGAGTCCTGCCGGGCCGAACGCGCCCTGCACGAGGCGCTGTTCGAAGCGCCACTGCGGCCGGTGCACGCTGCCGAACTGAGCGCGCTCGCCGACGCCGACGCGCGCGACAACTACGCGGTCTTCCTGCGCTTTCGCGACGCCGTTGCCGCCTCGGGGACGCTCGAGGCGTACTACCTCGCACTCATGCGCAGCGGCAACGTCGACGTGCCGGCGCTGTTCGTCGACCGCGTCGTCGAGGCGATCGTGGCCGCGATGCTGGCCGACTCGACCGATGCCTTCGAGCACCGCGCCGGCGAGCTCCTCCACCGCGCCCAGCGCGTCACCGTGAGCGATGGCCAGGTACTCTGCGGCGACCTCGAGACGCTCGACCATCTCCATGAGACTGCCGGGTTCGGCGACCTCGGCCGGCTGCTGCGCGAGGCGCAGGCACCGCTGCGCGGTTCGAGCCTGCGAGTTCTCGGCGCGGACGCACCGCTCAGCCATGTCCAGGGCGACGGCGCCCGCTCGTTCCTGCTCGATCTCACGCACGAAGTCAGCAACGATCTCGGCCATGGCCTCTCGTTCACGATGACGCGCTCTCATTCCGGGCTGCGGGCACTGGCCCGCGTGCTCGAGCGATGGGTGCACCGCTTTTTCGACGTCGCCACGACCATCACGCCAATGCCGAAGATCGACGACGCCGCCTGGTCGTGGCACATCGGCCTCGACATCGACTCGACCGCACTGCTCAACGATCTGTGGCGCGGCGAGCCGGCCGAGCCGGACCGCATGCAGAGGCTGGTGGGCCTGTTCCGCCTGACGTTCACAAGCAGCGACGAGATGCGCCCCGATCTCGCCGGCAAGCCGGTCTATCTCGGCCTGGCGATGAGCACGACCCACACCATGAAACTCAAGCCGCAGAACCTGCTGCTCGACCTGCCCCTCGCCCCACCGATGTGAGCGGCGCCGCGAAAGCGCGCATCAGCGCGGCGCGTTCGGGAAGAACAGCGGCTCCCCGCCGATCTTGTAGCTCGCGATGCTGACCTGGCCAGCCGGCGAGACGACCCAGTCGGCGAACGCTTGCGCGAGCGCGGTCTTGGTGTGCGGATGCTTTGCCGGGTTCACGACGATGACGCCGTACTGGTTGAAGAGGCGCTTGTCGCCCTCGACCAGCACCGCGAGGTCGCCGCGATTCTTGAAGCTGAGCCAGGTGCCGCGGTCGGTGATCACGTAAGCACCCGACGAAGAAGCGATGTTGAGCGCCGGACCCATGCCGCAGCCGCAAGCCTGGTAGCCAACGGCCTTGCCCGCAGGGACGTCGATGCCGGCCATTTTCCAGAGCCGAATCTCGGCGGAGTGCGTCCCGCTCCGGTCGCCGCGCGAGACGAACACGGCGGTCGACGCAGCCAGCTTCTTCAACGCCTCCACGATGTCCTTGCCACCGATGCCGGCGGGATCGGCCTTGGGTCCGACGAGAACGAAGTCGTTGAACATGACGTCGGTGCGCTTGAGGCCCCAGCCTTCGGCGATCAGCTTCTCTTCAGCGGCGCGATCGTGCACGAACAGCACATCGGCGTCGCCGCGTCGGCCCATGTCGAGCGCCTGGCCGGTGCCGACCGCGACCACACGCACGTCGATCCCGGTCGCTGCCTTGAAGGCCGGCAGCAGGTGCGCGAACAGCCCCGACTGCTCGGTGCTCGTGGTCGACGCCATCGTGATGAA
>JBDTCA010000371.1:0-4034 GCA_039923815.1 Caldimonas sp.
CCCAGCGCCTGCGGCCGCGGCTTGGAGTTGCTCGTGTATTCGGCCCGGGTCAGCGGAACGACGAGGGGACCGGCGTTGGCGATGATGCCCAGCCGCCCGGCACCGAACAGGCTCTGAACCTCGGTCATGACCGGATGGACGCCGAAGGTGAAGTCCTTGTTCTCCGGCGAGACGGTGAACTTGGGCGTGATCGGCAAGACACCGCCGAGGCGCGCGGTCGAGGCCCGCGCGGCGCCGTTGTTCGGTGCCGTCCCGGGAGCCTTCAGTGCGATCGGATCGCTGCCGTTGTCGCGCAGCCGGGTGTACTCGTTGAACGACAGCGGGTCCGTGCGCAGCACCATATTCGACGAGTCGTTACCGCCGTAGAAGAACATGCAGACGATCGCCTTGTAGTCGGACGGTGCGGTCTGGGCCACTGCGGCGTTGAGCGTCGCCATGTTGAGGGCGAACGGCGCGGCGGCAGTGCCCACCGAGCCGGAGACGACGGACGCGGTCCGCAGGAACTGGCGGCGCGTGGCGTTGAGTTTGGACATGATCGGATTTCCCTCTTGATTACTTCTGGACCAGGTAGTCCGGCGACGACATCGACAAAAAGACGGCCAGGTAGACGCGGTCGAGCTTGGCGGCGTCGATCGCGCTCTGGTTCGCCACCGCCGCTGGGGCGCTGGCGGCAGTGCTCGCCGCCGACGCGGCAGCGACTGCAACCGTCGGCTTGAACAGGTAGCAGCCCTTGGCGGTGCCGACGATCGGGTCGCTGCCGAAGAATTCGTTCGTGCACTGGCCCAGGCCGGTGACCGACTTCTCGACGAACGTCGTGCCGGCGCCGAATCGCACGGTTCCGGTTCCGGTCACCGTGAAGCTCTCGCCTTCGTTGGCGATCTTGGTCAGTGTGCCGCCCATCGTCGTCGTCGGCGCCGCGTAGACCGGCATCGGGATGACACGGCTCGCGACCGCGGTGGTGATCTGCGTCTTCAGCGCATCGGGCATCGTCCCCGAGAAGAGCAGCAGGTTCATCCGGTCGACCAGTGCGCCCGGCGTGGTCGCGAGGGCGACCTCGGCTTCGTAACCATGCTGGATGTCGCGTGCCGTGCTGAGTTGCGTCCAGCCGCGGATGTAGTTCAGGTAGCCGGCGACCGAGATGTCGGTCGTGATCTGCAGCTCGGGCGAGGTGAGCTTGGCGTTCGTGATCACCTCGCTCGTGGGCACATAGCCCGGACGGAAGAAATTGAACACCGTCGGCGCATACATCGGGGTCTGGCCCAGGCTCGTCGCCGGGTTGTCGGTCAGGCCGATGCCGGTGTAACGGCCGCTGACCGATTTCGCGTTGAAGGCGCGCAGCATGTTCGACAGGCGGAGCACGGGTTCGCGCACCTTGCCGTAGCTGGGCGCCGTGCTCACGGTCCGCGCCTCGGGGTCGAGGAGGATCGCCTTCCACACGGCCTTCATGTCGCCGCGAACGCCCGAGCCGTTGTCGTTGAACTTCGTCGCGACTCGCGCCACGTAGGCCGGGCTCGGGTTGCTGGTGACCAGCCGCTGGATCAGCTGCTTGCCGATGTACGGGCCGACGTTCGGGTTGTTGAAGATCGTGTCGAGTGCGATCTTGACGTCGGCGTCGGTCGTCGGCTTGGTCTGCGGCGCGATGACCGTCGACCAGAACGTCTTCTGGCTGATCGAGTGGTAGCTGGTGTTGGCGGTGTACTCGTCATAGGCCTGCATCGGCCGCCAGTCGCGCTCGAGGTTCGGATCCTGGCCCGAGAAGCGGCGCGCCGTGCGGTCGGTCAGATTCGGACCGGCGTACCACGACAGCGCCGTGAAGACCTGGGACAAGCCGTCGAGGTCGGCTGGCTTGTAGGCGACGGCCGGGCGGCCATCGGCACCCATCTGCTCGGTACCGTCGAGGTTGAGCTTGTACTGCCCGACCGAGAACAGCTGCGTGATCTCGCGTGCGAAGTTGAGGTCGGGAACGCGGTCGTTCGCCGGGTCTTCCTTCTGGTTCTTCAGGTGCGTCAGGTAGACGCCCATCATCGGGTGATAGGTCACGCCCTCGAGCAGGTCGCGGAAGTTGCCGAAGGCCTTCTCGCCGAGCATGTCGTAATACGAGGCGACGCCACGCGGCTGGTTGATCAGCACGTCGTTGGCGAACGAGATCACCAGGATCTCGGAGAGGGCGAAGGTCGCGCGCTGGCGCAGCTGGTCATCGCCGCCGAGCGCCTGGCCCCACCACGAGTCCCAGAAGTTGGTGGCCGTCAGTTGCTGGCCGACCGACGAGAGGTCGGCCGCTGCCTGGTTGATGTAGAGGCGATGCAGTGTCTGCGGCTTGGCGAACTGGTCGTTGAGCCAGTCGCCATAAGTCGAGCCGGCGAGCTTGGTGATGTCCGATTCGTTCGGGCCCATCGTCGCCTGCATCAGGAAGCGCGAAGCCTCGGCCGAGCTCGGCTTGGTCTGCGCCTGCACGGCAACGCTGTCGCTGGCATCTGCGGCGGTCTCGCTGCCGCTGCCGCCACCGCAGGCCGCGAGAAACGCGATGACAGCGCAGGCAACCGCGCTACGCCCGTAGCGGGCAGTCCGCCCGCTTCCGAATTCGATGTTCTGAGCAATGTCCACTTTGACTCCCGACGACCAAAAGATTCTTTACACGACACCGACAACGCAGACAGCGTGCCAATGTCGAGGCGGGATTCTGGAAGGGAGCTGCGCGGAAAATAACGTCAAAACTTGGCAAACCCGCAACGGCTTACGTGGGGATGCAACTGAGCCTTGCCGTGTTTTGCGAGTCTTGCAAGGAACTGCGCCAGATGTAATCGGATGCTTCAGGAATCGACCCCGACGGCGCCGATTCGGCGGGTCGGCTAGAGCAACTGCGCCAGCGAGCGTTCCGCGGCCTCGACGTTCTGGGCGCTGCGCTCGGCCCAGTCGCGCAATTGATCCGGGCCGATCTTGCCGACATTGAAGTAGGTCGCGTCGGGGTGCGCCAGATAGAAGCCGGAGACGCTTGCCGCCGGCAGCATCGCCAGGCTCTCGGTCAGGGTCATGCCGATGTCGTCGCAGCCGAGCACACGGAACAGGTCGCGCTTGACACCGTGATCGGGGCAGGCCGGATAGCCGGGCGCTGGCCGGATGCCGCGATAGCGTTCGCCGACCAGGCCGGCGATGTCGAGGGCCTCGTCGACGGCGTAGCCCCAGAAGTCGGTGCGCACACGCTGATGCAGCCGCTCTGCGAAGGCTTCTGCGAGACGATCGGCGAGGGCCTTCAGCATGATGGCGCTGTAGTCGTCGAGATCGGCCAGGAACTGCTGCTCCTTCCTCTCGACGCCGATGCCGGCGGTGACCGCGAAGAGGCCGATGTAGTCGCGCTTGCCCGAGCTCTTCGGGGCGATGAAGTCGGCCAGGCAGCGGTTCGGCCGCGTCACGCCGTCGACCACCGGGCGAACGCTCTGCGTGCGCAGGCCGCGCCAGGTCATGAGCACCTCGCGGCGCAAGTCGTCGGCGTAGATCTCGATGTCGTCGTCGTTCACGGTCGCGGCCGGATAGAGGCCGACGACGCCGTTGGCGGTGAACCAGCGGCCGTCGATGATGCGGCGCAGCATCCGCTTGCCGTCCGACAGCACCCGACGCGCCGACTCGCCGACGATGTCGTCGGTGAGGATCGCCGGATACGGACCGGCGAGGTCCCAGGTCTGGAAGAACGGGCCCCAGTCGATGGCCTCGGCAATCTCGGCGAGGCTCTGGTTCTTGAGCACGCGCCGACCGGTGAACCTGGGCACCGGTGGCTCGTAGCTGGCCCAGTCGATCGGCGTCTTGTTGGCGCGCGCGGATGCCAGCGAGACCATCGGCGTCGGCTTCTTGGCAGCGTGCTGCGCGCGCACCCGTTCGTAGTCGGCCTCGATCTCGGCCAGGTAGGCGGTGGCGCGGTCGTCGCTCAGCAGCTCGCTGCACACACCCACCGAGCGGCTCGCATCGGGCACGTAGACGACCGGGCCGTCGTAGTGCGGCGCGATCTTCACCGCCGTGTGCACGCGGCTCGTCGTCGCACC
>JBDTCA010000372.1:0-7585 GCA_039923815.1 Caldimonas sp.
GCCGCCTTTGCGCTCTTCGTCGACGCCAGCAGCCGCGGTGCCGCGGTGCTCGCCGCCGGCGCGCTGCCGCCGGTCGATCTCGCGCTGCGCGAAGACCTGCGTACGAGGCTGGGCTGGGGCCATGTATTCGCGCTGGTGCCGCTCGGCGAGGCCGAGGTGCGGGCGGCGCTGCGGCGCGAGGCCGACCACCGCGGCACCCTCCTGTCGGACGAGGTGATGGACTATCTGCTCACCCGTTTCGCCCGCGACCTCAAGCACCTCATGACCCAGCTCGACCGGCTCGACGCCTTCTCGCTCTCGACCCAGCGCCCGATCACCGTGCCCCTGCTGAAGCTGATGCTCGCCGAGGCTGCAGCGTCATGACGGCGTTCGCCGCCGCGAAAAGCCTGGCACTCTTCGACCTCGATCACACCCTGCTGCCGATCGATTCCGACCATGCCTGGGGCGACTTCATGGCGCGTCTCGGCTGGGTCGACGCCGAGTCGTTCCGCCGTGGCAACGACGTCTTCTACGCGCAGTACCAGGCCGGGTGCCTCGACATCGACGCCTACGTCGCCTTTGCCGTTGCGCCGCTGCGAGCGAAGCGCAACGGCGAGCTCGCCGCAGCGCACGAACGCTTCATGCGCGAGGTCGTCGTGCCGGCGATCCGGCCGGAAGCCGTGGCGCTGGTCGACGCGCACCGGCAGCGCGGCGACGCCCTCGTGCTGGTCACCTCGACGCATGAATTCGTGACTGCGCCGATCGCCGCCGCCTTTGCCATCGACACGCTGATCGCGACCCGGCTCGAGCGCGACGGCGACGGCGCCTTCACCGGTCGGATCGACGGCGTGCCTTCGTTTCGCGAGGGCAAGGTGCACCGTGTCGGACAATGGCTGGCCGCGAGCGGGCGTGACTGGGGCGATTTCGAGCGCATCAGCGTCTACAGCGATTCACCGAACGACCTGCCGCTGCTCGAGCGTGCGACCGATCCGGTGGCGACCAATCCATCCCCCGAGCTCGAAGCCCTGGCCCGCGATCGCGGCTGGCGCGTCCTGGCCCTGTTCTGAGCGATTCCAGATGATCATGAAATTCATAGACCGGCTGTTCGGAAAATCGTCCCGTTCCAAGGGCAGCACCGCTCCCGGCAAGCGAGTCGAGGTCGGCAAGGCCGAGCACGGCATCGACCCGTCGCTTGTCGACGAGCGCGCCGTCAAGGTCGTCTCGACGCTGGCCGAGGCCGGCTACGAGGCTTACGTGGTCGGCGGCGCCGTTCGCGACCTGCTCGTCGGCCTGCGCCCGAAGGACTTCGACGTCGCGACCAACGCCACGCCCGAGCAGGTCAAGGGCCTGTTCAGGCGAGCCTTCATCATCGGCCGGCGCTTCCGCATCGTCCACGTCGTCTTCGGCCGTGGCCGCCAGGATCGCGGCCTGTCCGAAGTGATCGAGGTGTCGACCTTCCGGGCCCGGCCCGACGCCGCCGCGGCCGAGCACGTCACCGGCAACGAGAAGACCTCTAAGAGCGAGCTGGCGGGCAAGAGCCACGTGGTCGATGCCGAAGGCCGCGTCCTGCGCGACAACGTCTGGGGCCCGCAGATCGAAGACGCCGAGCGGCGCGACTTCACCGTCAACGCCATGTATTACGACCCGGTCCGCGAGATCGTGGTCGACTACCACGGTGGTCTGAAAGACGCGAAGAAAAAGCTCCTGCGCATGATCGGCGACCCGGTCGCACGCTACCGCGAGGATCCGGTGCGCATCATCCGCGCCGTCCGCTTCGCCGCCAAGCTCGGCTTCGAGATCGAGGGGAAGACGCGGGCGCCGATCAAGGAAATGGCGGCGCTGCTCGATAACGTGCCGCAGTCGCGCACCTTCGACGAGATGATCAAGTTGCTGCAGACCGGCCATGCGCTGGCCTCGATCGTCGAGCTCCGGAAGCTCGGCCTGCATCGCGGCGTGTTCCCGGTGCTCGACGTCGCGCTCGACGAGGCTCAGGCCCACGACGGCCGCGAAAAGTTCGTGCGCGCCGCGCTCGCCGACACCGACGCGCGCGTTGCTGCCGGCAAGCCGGTCGCACCGAGCTTCATGCTCGCGGCCATGCTCTGGCACGACGTGCTGGCGGGCTGGACGAAGCGGCTGGCTGCCGGCGAATCCAACTTCCCGGCGCTGCAGGACGCCATCGACGCCGCCTTCGATGCTCGCATCGGCGACATCTCCGGCCGCGGCAGGCTGGCCATCGACATGCGCGAGATCTGGATGATGCAGCCGCGCCTCGAGCGCCGGTCGTCGAGCTCGGCGGCGGCGCTCCTCGAGCAGCCGCGCTTTCGCGCCGGCCTCGACTTCCTGCGCTTGCGCGGCGAGGTCGGCGAGGCCGATCCAACGCTCGCCGCCTGGTGGGAAGCGGTCTACGCCGGTGACGAAGACGAGCGCCGTCGGCTGCTCGAGGGCACGCGCGAGCAACGGCCACCGCGCCGGATCAAGAAGGTGGTTGCGGTTGCGCCGACGGGTGCCAGCGCCGAGAGTGGCTCCCGCGCAGGCGCAGCTGCCCCCGAGATCCAGAGGCACGACGCCGAGGGCGCCGACGAGCCCTCGCAAGAGGCGAGCGATGAGCCTGCCGATGCGGCCGGGGCGCCGGCGCGCAAGCGCCGCCGCCGGCGTCGCAAGCCGGGCAGCGGCGACGCGCCGGCGAGCGAACCGACCGGCAGCGACGACGCTTCCTGAGCCGCCAGATCGTGACGCTCGCCGACGCCTACATCGGCCTCGGCTCCAATCTTGGCGACAGCGAAGCGACGCTCGCTGCCGCGTTCGCGGCGCTGGCCGTGGTTCCTCGTTCGCGCCTGGTCGCCCACTCGTCGCTGTACCGCTCGGCGCCCGTCGCTGCCGTCGGGCCGGACTACGTCAATGCCGTCGCGCGGCTCGAGACGGCGCTCTCGCCGCAGGAGCTTCTCGAAGAGCTGCAACGCATCGAGCTCGCGCACGGCCGCGACCGCCCGCATCGCAACGCGCCGCGTACGCTCGACCTCGACCTGCTGCTCCACGGCGAGGTCACGATCGACGAGCCCGGACTCGTCGTGCCGCATCCGCGCCTGCACGAACGGGCGTTCGTGCTGGTGCCGCTGCACGAGCTCGCGCCGGCGCTCGAGTTGCCCGGCCTGGGTCCGGTCCGAGGTCTCCTGCCGGCGGTCGCGGAGCAGCCCATCGTTAGACTCGATCGATGTTGAGTTCATTGCCCTTCGTGTCCCGCTCCGCATGAGCCGCTCGCTGCTGCGCTATCGCCACATCGCGATCGAGGGTCCGATCGGTGCCGGCAAGACGTCGCTGGCGCGGCGACTTGCGGACCATCTCGGTGCCGAGCTGATGCTCGAGCGGCCGGCCGAGAACCCCTTTCTCGACCGCTTCTATGCCGACATGGCCGGCTACGCGTTCCAGACCCAGCTGTTCTTCCTGTTCCAGCGCCAGAAGCAGGTCCAGGCGATCGCGCAGCCGAGCATGTTCGGCGACGTCGTCGTCAGCGATTTCATGCTTGCGAAAGACGCGCTCTTTGCTCGCCTGACGCTCAGCGACGAGGAGCACCGGCTCTACGCGCAGATGTACGCCCAGGTCGCGTCGCAGGTCCGCGAGCCGGACCTCGTCATCTGGCTGCAGGCTTCGCCCGAGACCTTGCTGGCGCGCGTGCATCGGCGCGGCATTGGCATCGAGCAGGGCATCGAGATCGACTACCTGCGCCGCCTCTGCGACGCCTATGCCGAGCACTTCAGCCGCTACGACGGTGCGCCGGTGTTCTCTGTCGACAGCGAGCGCTTCGACTTCGTGACGCGCGACGAAGACGTCGACACGCTGGTCGACGCGCTCGAGCGCTTCGGCGGCCGGCGCGCCTCGCTCGAGGCCGCCTAGCGCGGAGCCGTGACGTCGCCGATGCGCACCGCGATGCCGGTCGCGCCGGGTGCCACCGGGGCCGACTCGCCAGAGAAGTCGCCTGGCTGCGGGGTCGCGTTGCCGCTCTTGCTGACGCGCGCCCCGACGACGACGCTTCGGGCGCCCGAAAGCCGGGCGGCGGGCGACATCGCCATGCTGTCGTCGAGCTTGAACGTGAGCGGCAAGTCGGCCACGCGAGCACGCAGGACGGCCAGTGGCATGCGCGGGCCTTCGGTGGCGCGGGCGAACACGAAGACGCTGTCACCGGGCGCCGCCTTGGCGGCGAGCGCCGGATCGATGGTGACGGTGCCGGAGACGGCGCTGGCGGGGCTCGTGGCGGCTTCTGGCGCCTTGTCGACGGGCGCCTGTGCGACTGTCGACGACGGTGCGCTGCCGAGATGCTGCTTCGCTTCCTCGATGCTCGCCTTGACCTGCGCGAGCAGCTCGCTTTGCGGCGGCAGGCTGTCGGCGATCTTCTGCCAGCGGCCGATGGCGCCGGCGTAGTCACCCTTGTCGTAGGCCGCGGTGCCCGCCAGCGCCAGCGCCTTCGGATGCCGGGGGTCGATGGCCAGGGCCCGGTCGATCAGCGCCAGCGACTCCGGGTTGCCGACACTGCCTTTCATCGCCGCCACGGCATCGGCGTAGTCGGCCAGGATGCCGGCGTTGGTCGGTTGCAGCTCGGCAGCGCGCCGGTAGGCCGGCAGGGCTTCGGCAAAGCGGCCGAGCACCGTGTAGGAGCGGGCGAGCATGGTCCAGCCTTCGGCGTCGTCGGGGCGCTCCTTCATGCGGGCGGCGAGGCTGTCGACCATTGCGGCGATCTGGGCGAGCCCGGCCTGGCGCGGGTCGCCCGCTGCCGCACTGCCGGCGCCGCTGGCACCGGCATCCGGCGCAGCCGCCGTGTCGACCGCCGTTGCCGTGGGTGGGGCGCCGATGCCGGCGCGCGGCGAGCCGGTCCAGGCATAGCCGATCGCGGCCAGTCCGACGATGAAGATCGCCAGCCCGGCGACGAGACGAGGCGACGGTTTCGACGATGCGCCAGCGGCGATCAGCGCGTCGCCGAGGCCGCGCTCGATGGCACGGCGTTCGAGCTCGTAGTCGCTCGGCGCCACGGCACCGGTCTCGAAGCGGGCCTGCAGTGCGCGCAATGCGATCCGGGCGGAATCGATGGTCTGGCGTGTCACTTCTCGTCCTCGTATTCGTCGGGTTCGAACGCATCGGCGGCCAGGCGAGTGCGCCGTCGCACGACCACGACGAGCACCACCGCGCCGCCGAGGAGCATCGCTGCCGGGCCGAACCAGAGGAGCGCAGTCGTCGGCTTGAGCGGTGGCCGGTAGAGCACGAAGTCGCCGTAGCGCGCCGTCATGTAGTCGACGACCTCGGCATCGCTCTTGCCCTGGCTCAGCAGTTCGCGTGTCTCCCGACGCAGGTCGACGGCAAGCGCAGCATTCGAGTCGGCGATGGTCTGGTTCTGGCAGACGAGGCAGCGCAGTTCCGAGGTGATGCGCGTCATGCGCGACTCGAGCGCCGGGTCGGCGGCCTCGGGCGCAGCTTCCTTCGCGGCAAGGTTCGTTGCCGCCAGGAACGCGATGGCAAGCGCGGCGGCCAGACGCTTCGCAGCACTCCGCCTGCCCGTGCTCAGCGTCACCTCGGGCGCAGCGAAGGAACTCTCCCGTGAGCCTTCAGCCATCGAGCTTCTTGAGCAGTGGCTCAATCTTGTTCGCGATCACCTCGGGCGTGAGCGGCCCGATGTGCTTGAGGCGGATGACGCCGTTGCCGTCGATCACGAAGGTCTCGGGCACGCCGTAGACGCCGAAGTCGATGCCGACGCGACCGTCGGCGTCGACGAGCGAGACGTCGTACGGGTTACCGAAGCGGGCCAGCCAGGCCTGCGCATCGGCCGGATCGTCCTTGTAATCGAGGCCGTAGATCGGCACGGCCTTCTTCTTCGAGAACTCGAGCAGCACCGGGTGCTCTTCGCGGCAGGCCACGCACCACGACGCCCACACGTTGAGCATCCAGACCTTGCCGCGCATGTCCTCGAGGCGGACCGTCCTGGCCGGATCGGCGAGTGTCGCGAGGGCGAACTTGGGCGCCGGCTTGTCGATCAGCGGCGATGGCACTTCGCGCGGATCGCGTTTGAGACCGACCGCCAGGATCGCGGCCAGAGCGAAGAACGCGAACAGCGGGATGAGGAACCAGAGGCGCTTCACGCGGTGGCGGGCCCGGTCGTCGCTGTCGTCGTGGCCCGGGTCTGCCGCGAGCGCACGCGATAGCGACGGTCGGTGGCGGCGACAAGACCGCCGATGGCCATGATCAGGCAGCCGCCCCAGATCCAGTCGACGAAGGGCTTGACGTACACGCGAACGATCCAGGCTCCGCCGGCCACCGGTTCGCCCAGCGAGACGTAGAGGTCACGCGTGAAGCCCGGCTCGATCGAGGCCTCGGTCAAGGTGGTCTGCGTCGCGGGGTAGAAGCGCTTCTCGGGGGTCAGCGTGGCGACCAGCTTGCCAGCCTCGGTCACTTCGACGCGACCCTGCATCGAGCGGTAGTTGGGCCCCTGCGTCTCGCGGGCGCCGCGGAAGGTGAAGACGAGGTTGCCGACCTCGGTGGTGTCGCCGATGGCCATCTTGACATCGCGCTCGACCTCGCCGGTACGCACCATCGTCACGCCGAAGATGAAGACAGCGATGCCGAAGTGGGCCAGCATCATGCCGACCATGGCCCGCGGGATCAGGCGTGCCCGGTGCACGATGCCTGTGCGCAAGCCGCCGGCCGGCCGCAGCCGCTCGACGAGATCGGTGGCGAGCGAGGCGACGATCCAGAACGCCATCGCCAGGCCGACCGCGCCGACGATGCCGATGCCGCCCTTGAGCCACACCGCCAGGAGCGTGGCAACCACGGTGGCGCCTGCGGCCCACTTCAGGCGCGAGGCCAGATCGGGCAGCTCGGCCTCTTTCCAGCGCGCCAGCGGCCCCACGCCCATCAGGAACACCAGCGGCGTCAGCAACGGCACGAACACGGTCTCGAAGTAGGGCGGCCCGACCGAGATCTTGCCGAGGTTCATGGCGTCGAGCGCAAGCGGGTACAGCGTGCCCAGCAGCACCGCGCCGCAGGCGACGACGAGCAGCACGTTGTTCGACAGCAGCAGCGTCTCGCGCGAGAGCAGCGAGAAGCGGGCGCCGAGGCCCACCGTCGGGGCGCGCCACGCGTAAAGCGCCAGCGACGAGCCGATGACGACGACCAGAAAGGCGAGGATGAAGAGGCCCCGCTTCGGATCGGTGGCGAAGGCATGTACCGACGACAGCACGCCCGAGCGGACGAGGAAGGTGCCGAGCAGCGAGAGCGAGAACGCCAGGATCGCGAGCAGCACCGTCCACGACTTGAAGGCGCCGCGTTTTTCGGTCACGGCCAGCGAATGGATCAGCGCCGTGGCGACCAGCCAAGGCATGAACGACGCGTTCTCGACCGGGTCCCAGAACCACCAGCCGCCCCAGCCGAGCTCGTAGTAGGCCCAGCCGCTGCCGAGCGCAATGCCCAACGTCAGGAAGATCCACGCAGCGGTGGTCCAGGGCCGCGTCCAGCGCGCCCACTGCGCGTCGAGGTTGCCGCCGATCAGCGCCGCAACGGCGAACGAGAACGCGACCGACAGGCCGACGTAGCCCATGTAGAGCATTGGCGGGTGGATCACCATGCC
>JBDTCA010000373.1:0-3004 GCA_039923815.1 Caldimonas sp.
CGCGAGGTCGCGCCGGTATACAGCTGGCGTGGCCGGCCGATCTTGTACTCGGGGTCGCTGATCATCTCGTTCAGCTGCGCGATCCAGCCCACGGTCCGTGCCAGCGCGAAGATGGCCGTGAACAGGCTCACCGGGATGCCGATCGCCCGTTGGACGATGCCCGAATAAAAGTCGACGTTCGGGTACAGCTTGCGGGCCACGAAATACTCGTCTTCGAGAGCGATCTTCTCAAGCGCCATCGCAAGCTTGAAGATGGGGTCGTCATGCAGACCCAGAGCATCGAGCACCTCGTGACAGGTCTCGCGCATCAGCTTGGCGCGCGGGTCGTAGTTCTTGTACACGCGATGGCCGAATCCCATCAGCTTGATGCCGGAATTCTTGTCCTTGACCTGCTTGACGAACTCGCCGATCTTCTCGACGCCGCCCGCCTTCTGCATGTCCTCGAGCATGTTCAATGCCGCTTCGTTGGCGCCGCCGTGAGCGGGCCCCCAGAGGCACGCCACGCCTGCCGCGATGGCTGCGAACGGATTCGTGCCAGAGGATCCGCAAAGGCGCACCGTCGACGTCGAGGCGTTCTGCTCGTGGTCCGCATGGAGGATGAAGATGCGGTCCATGGCACGCACCAGCACCTCGTTCGGCGTGTACTCCTCGCACGGTGTGGCGAACATCATTCGCATGAAGTTGCCAGCGTAGGAAAGATCGTTCTTCGGATAGATGTAGGGCTGCCCGACGGTGTACTTGTATGCCATCGCCACCAGCGTCGGCATCTTCGCGATCAGGCGGATCGCCGAGATCTCCCGATGTACGGGATTATTGATGTCGGTGCTGTCGTGATAGAACGCCGAGAGGCCGCCAACGAGGCCGGTCATGATCGCCATCGGGTGCGCATCACGACGGAACCCGCGCAGGAAGAACTGCAGTTGTTCGTTGACCATCGTGTGATGGGTCACAAGGTCGGAGAACTCGACCTTCTGTTCCGGCGTCGGCAGCTCGCCTTTCAGCAGCAGGTAGCAGGTCTCGAGGTAGTCACACTGCGTCGCCAGCTGCTCGATCGGATAGCCGCGGTACAGAAGCTCACCCTTGTCGCCGTCGATATAGGTGATCGTCGAGTTGCACGACGCAGTCGAGAGGAAGCCCGGGTCGTACGTGAACTTTCCCGTCTGGCCGTAAAGCTTGCGGATGTCGATGACGTCGGGGCCGATCGAACCCTTGTAGATCGGGAGCTCCATGCTCGGCGTGCCATCCGAGAACGAGAGAGTGGCTTTGGCGTCAGACGGGGTCATGCGAAGTCCTCGAAAAGGGCGGAAGACGAAATGGATGCGGGGGCGTTGTCCGCGTGCTTCAGCGCGCCGCCTGAACGGCTTGCAGTACGTGGCGAACCTCGGGCCGATCGAGGCATTCGGTCGGCATCTCGCGGCCGAGGAAGAGATCGAGCAGGTCGTTGTCGGCGAGCTCCATCAGCGCATAGAGTCCGATCGAGTCGGCACGAGTCACCGGTATCGGCCGGGCGAAAAATCGCTCGATGAGAAGGTCATTCTCGAGCATTCCGCGCCGGCAACGCCACCGCAACTTGCTCAATTCTCCAGACGAGATGGCGTCGCCCGACATCATCAGACGGCGCGCCTGACCATGAGTTCCTTGATCTTGCCGATCGCTCGAGTGGGGTTGAGACCCTTCGGACAGACGTCGACGCAATTCATGATCGTGTGGCAGCGGAACAGACGGTATGGATCCTCGAGGTTGTCGAGGCGCTCCCCGGTGGCTGAATCGCGACTGTCGGCGATGAAACGGTAAGCCTGCAGCAAGCCAGCGGGCCCCACGAACTTGTCGGGGTTCCACCAGAAGCTCGGGCAGGCCGTCGAACAACTCGCGCACAGGATGCATTCGTAGAGGCCATCCAGTTCGTCGCGCTCTTCCGGCGACTGCAAACGCTCCTTCTCAGGAGGCCGTTCATCGTTGACCAGGTAGGGCTTGATCGAGTGGTACTGCTTGAAGAACTGCGTCATGTCGACGATGAGGTCGCGCACGACCGGCAAGCCGGGCAGCGGCTTGAGGACGATGGGGTCCTGCAAGGTGCGCATGTTGGTCAGGCAGGCCAGACCATTCTTGCCGTTGATGTTCATCGCGTCGGAGCCGCACACGCCTTCGCGACAGGAACGCCGATAGCTGAGGCTGGGATCGACCTCCTTCAGCTTCATCAGCGCGTCGAGCAGCATTCTTTCGCTGCCGTCGAGCGACACCTGCAGCGTCTGCATCGTGGGCGCCGCACCACTTTCCGGGTCGTAGCGATAGATCTTGAAGGTACGCAGCGTGCCCACCGGCTGCGGCGTCGCCGCATGTTCCGTACCGATGGTTCGTTCAGCGATCGGGGTTTCCGCGATTTGCATGGTCAGAACGTTCTCACTTTAGGTGGGATCGACTCGACGCTCTGCGGCTTGAGGTTGACCGGCTTGTAGTCGAGACGGTTGCCCTCGCTGTACCACAGCGTGTGCTTCATCCACTCGGTGTCGTTGCGGCCGTTCGGAGCCTGAGCATCGTCGATGGGTCGCTCGTACTCGGACACGGTGTGGGCTCCGCGGCACTCATGTCGTGCCGCCGCCGAGATCATCGTGGCCAACGCGCACTCCATCAGGTTGTCGACCTCGAGGGCCTCGACCCGCGCCGTGTTGAAGATGTTCGACTTGTCGGCGAGATGGATCGACTTGGCGCGCTCGGCAATGGCCTTGACCTTGACCACGCCCTCGTCCATCGTTTTCTGGGTGCGAAAGACTCCCGCGTGCAGCTGCATCGCCTTGCGAAGGTCGTTGGCCACCGTCTGTGAATACTCGCCGCCGGTGCTGGCGTCGAGCCGTGCCAGCCGTGCCGCGGTGAAGTCTTCTGCGTTTGCAGGCAGCGGTCGATGCGACCTCGCCTGCAAGCCGCTGTCGACGATGTGATTGCCGGCGGAACGACCGAACACGAGCAGATCGAGCAACGAGTTGGTGCCCAGCCGATTGGCGCCATG
>JBDTCA010000374.1:0-4723 GCA_039923815.1 Caldimonas sp.
AACGGCAAGGCCTGGGAGCGCCTGCCCGAGGACCTGCGCGCCATCGTCGCCCGCAACATCAACGCCGCCGGCCTGAAGGAGCGCACCGACGTCGCCGCCCTCAACGCCGGCCTGCAGAAGGAGCTGGCCACGAAGGGCATGGCCTTCAACACGCCGAAGACCGACACCTTCCGCGAGCGCATGCGAAAGGCCGGCTTCTACGCCGAGTGGAAGGGCAAGTTCGGTGACGAGGCCTGGGCCATCCTGGAGCGCTCCACCGGCAAGCTGGCGTGACATGGGGCGCCGGCGCGGCGGCTGAGCCGGGCGAAAGCGCCAGCGCGCGCTCCTGGCCCGGCCGCATCGATCGCGCGCTCGGCTGGGCCGTCGAGGTGCCGGCCGGACTGCTCGTGCTGGCCGACATCGTCGTGCTGTTCGCCGGCGTCGTCTCGCGCTTCGTGCTGCACCGGCCGCTGGTCTGGTCCGACGAGCTCGCTGCCATCCTCTTTCTCTGGCTGGCCATGCTGGGCGCCGTCACGGCCCTTCGCCGCGGCGAGCACATGCGCATGACGGCGCTGGTGACGCGGCTGGCGCCGTCGCGGCGCGCCGTGATGGAGGCCGTGGCCACGGCCGCCTGCCTCGCCTTCCTCGCCCTCGTCGTCTGGCCGGCCTGGCACTACGCCGCCGACGAGCGCGCCATCACGACCCCGGCACTCGAGATCTCGAACATCTGGCGCGCCGCGGCGCTGCCCACCGGCATCGTCCTGATGGCGACCTTCGCCATCCTGCGCATGCTGCGCTTCACGACCCGACGCGACGCCGTCATCGCGCTCGCCGCCGTCGCCCTCGTCGTCGCTGCGTTCTGGCTGCTCGGGCCCTCGCTCACGAAGCTCGGGCGCTGGAACCTCGTCGTGTTCTTCGTCGGTGTCGCCGGCGGCGCGGTGCTCGCGGGCATCCCGATCGCATTCGCCTTCGGGCTCGGCACCTTCGGCTACTTGGCGCTGACCACGCACACGCCGCTCACCGTCGTCGTCGGCCGCATGGACGAAGGCATGTCGCACCTGATCCTGCTCGCGGTGCCGCTCTTCGTCTTCCTCGGCCTGCTGATCGAGATGACCGGCATGGCGCGGGCGATGGTCGCTTTTCTCGGCAGCCTGCTCGGTCATGTGAAAGGCGGCCTCTCTTACGTGCTGGTCGGCGCCATGTATCTCGTCTCCGGCATCTCTGGCGCCAAGGCGGCCGACATGGCGGCGATCGCGCCGGCGCTCTTTCCGGAGATGAAGGCGCGCGGTGCCGACGAAGGCGATCTCGTCGCCCTGCTCGCTGCCACCGGCGCCCAGACCGAGACCGTGCCGCCGAGCCTGGTGCTCATCACCATCGGCTCGGTGACGAGCGTCTCGATCGCGGCGCTCTTCACCGGCGGCATGCTGCCCGCCCTCGTGCTCGGCCTCGTGCTCTGCGTCGTCGTGCGCTGGAAGGCGCGCCACGAAGACCTCAGCGCCATCGTCCGGGCGCCCGGGCGCATGGTGGCCCGGCTGCTCCTGATCGCGCTGCCGGCGCTCGCCCTGCCCTTCGTGATCCGCGCGGCTGTCGTCGAGGGCGTGGCCACCGCCACCGAGGTCTCGACCATCGGCATCGCCTACGCCGTCGTTGCCGGCCTCTTCGTCTACCGCCAGTTCGACTGGCGCCGCGTGCTGCCGATGCTGGTTGCCACGGCGTCGCTGTCGGGCGCGATCCTGCTCATCATCGGCACCGCGACGGCGATGGCCTGGGGCCTGACGCAGTCGGGCTTCTCGCGGCTGCTCGCCGAGGCCATGGCCGGCCTGCCCGGCGGCGTGCCGATGTTCCTCGCCGTCTCGATCCTCGCCTTCGTGGTGCTCGGCTCGGTGCTCGAGGGCATCCCGGCGATCGTTCTGTTCGGGCCGCTGCTCTTTCCGATCGCGCGCCAGCTCGGCGTGCACGAGGTGCATTACGCGATGGTCGTCGTGCTCTCGATGGGCCTCGGCCTCTTCTCGCCTCCGCTCGGCGTCGGCTACTACGCGGCGTGCGCGATCGCCCGCGTCGACCCCGACAAGGGCATCCGCCCGCTGGTCGGCTACATGCTGGCGCTGCTGGCCGGCGTGGTCGTCGTCGCCGCGATCCCGTGGCTGTCGACCGGCTTTCTCTGACACGCACGGCGTCTTGAACCGCCGCCTGCGCCGCTACGCCTTCGACCGCTTCGCCAGCAGCGCATTGCCCGTGCGCGAGACGGGCTTCCTGCCGAGCACCGTCGAGATGAACTCCGCCGCGTCGACGACGCCGTCGATCGACACCCCCGTCTCGATGCCGAGGCCGTCGAGCAGGAACAGCCCGTCTTCGGTGGCGACGTTGCCGGTGGCGCCTTTGGCGTAGGGGCAGCCGCCGAGGCCGGCGACGCTGGCGTCGAAGGTGGCGATGCCGACCTCGAGCGCGGCGTAGACATTGCTCACGCCCTGGGCATAGGTGTCGTGGAAATGGCCGCTGACCTCGGCGATCTCGAAATGCTTCAGCGCGCGCTCCATCGCCGCCTGCACCTTCTTCGGCGTGCCGATGCCGATGGTGTCGGCGATGCCGCAATGGTCGACGCCGATCTCCTTCATGAGCCTGACGACGCGCTCGACCTCGTCGGCCGTGACCTCGCCCTGGTACGGGCAGCCGAGCGCCACCGAGACGGCGCAGCGCACCTTGATGCCGTGCGACTTCGCGGTGGCCACCACCGGCCGGAAACGCTCGACGCTCTCGGCGATGGAGCAGTTGATGTTCTTCTGGCTGAAGGCTTCGCTGGCCGACGCGAACACCACGATCTCGTCGGGCCACTGGGGGCGCGGCGCCGACAGCGCGGCGTCGAGGCCCTTCATGTTCGGCGTCAGCACCGAGTAGCGCACGCCGGTGCGGCGAACGATGCCGGCCATCACGGCGGCGTTGTCGGCCATCTGCGGCACCCATTTCGGGCTGACGAAGCTGGTGACCTCGATCTCCTTCAGCCCGGCCACCTGCAGCCGGTGCACGAGCTCGATCTTGATCGCGGCATCGACCGGGTCCTTCTCATTCTGCAGGCCGTCGCGCGGGCCGACGTCGACGAGGGTGACGCGGGCAGGCAGTGCACTCATGGCTGGACTCCGATCCGGGGGTTTCGTGCCGGCGGCGGCGCACCGCCACGCAGGCGCGCGAGGATGCCGCGCAGGAACCGCCACAGCACGACGACGGTGGTGACCATGACCACGACGCCGACCGCGAGCGCCGCGAAGAAGGCGATCGGGTGGGCCCATGACAGCCACAGCGCCAGCGGCACGAGGCCGTCGCCGAGCAGCGACAAAGCGACGTTGGAGAACGGCTCGGGCGAGGTGTTGGCGGCCGCCCGCGTCGTCGCCTTGGCGACGTGACTGGTGGCCGCCAGCGAACCGCCGAGCAGCGCCGCCGCCGTGACCCATTGCGCCGGCTCGGCGCCGAAAGCGGCCGCCGCGAGCGCGGCACCGGCCGGGATGCGGATGAAGGTGTGGACGGCGTCCCAGGCGGTGTCGAGACCGGGGATCTTGTCGGCGAAGAACTCGACCACGAGCATGACGCCGCTGGCGCCGAGCAGCCACGGGCTCTCGAGGATGCGCAGCCCGCTCGGCAGGTCGACCCAGCCGAGCCAGCCGGCCAGCCCGGTCAGGAAGACGACGAGATAGAGCCGCAGGCCGCTGGCCCAGCCGAGGCCGGCGGCCAGCGCGGCGAGCTGGGTGAGGTCGAGGTTCATGGCGTGCCTTTCGCGGGCACCTCGATCCACGACGGCGTCCGCTTCTGCAGAAAACTTGCCACGCCTTCGCGGCCTTCGGCGCTGGCGCGGATGTCGGCGATGCGCGCCGCCGTGTCGGCTCGCAGCTCGGCCGTGATGTCGCGGCCGGCGATGTCCTGCACGAGCTTCTTGCAGGCGCGCGTCGCCATCGGGCCGTTGGCGACGATGGCCGCGACGATGCGGTCGGTGGCGGCGTCGATCGCATCGGCGGCGCAGACCTCGTGCGCGAAGCCCATTGCCCGGGCCTCGCCCGCGCCGAAGCGCTCCGCGGTGACGAAGTAGCGGCGTGCCGCCTGCTCGCCCATGGCGCGCAGGACATAGGGGCTGATCGTCGCCGGCAGAAGGCCGAGGCGAGCCTCGCTGAGCGAGAAGACGGCCGGCTCGGCGACGACGCGCACGTCGCACACCGCGGCCAGGCCCATGCCGCCGGCATAGCAGTCGCCGTGGATGCGCGCGACCACCGGCACCGGGCAGCTGTAGATCGCCCACAGCATGGCGGCCAGCCGCGCGGCGTCGGCGTGGTTCTGCTCCCAGGTGTAGTCGGCGGCGTCGCGCATGAAGGCGAGGTCGGCGCCGGCGCAGAACGCCTTGCCGTGGCCGCCGAGCACGATCACGCGCAAGTCCGGCTCGGCCGACAGTGTCGTGAAGGCATGCGCCAGCTCGCCGATGAGGGCGCCGTTCATGGCGTTGCGAACCTCGGGGCGATTGAGGAAGATGCGCGCGACTCGGGGGTCGTCACGCTGCAGCTCGAGCGTCTGGTCGATCATGTCCTTCGGCCTCAGTAGCGTTTGGCGACCTCGTCGAGCATCACCTCGGTGGCGCCACCACCGATGGCGAGGATGCGGGCATCGCGCCAGAGCCGCTCGATCACCGTGCCGCGCATGTAGCCCATGCCGCCGTGGAACTGCTGGCAGCCCATCACGACCTCGTTGACGAGCTCGCCGGTGAGCG
>JBDTCA010000375.1:0-2762 GCA_039923815.1 Caldimonas sp.
GTGAAGTAGAACCAGTCGTAACGGGTCGTCGCCGTGCAGTCGGCGTCGAGCGGCGCGCCGAGTCCCGACTCGGCGGTGCGGCACTCGAACGGGCTGAGGTGCGGGCCGGAGAAGACCGGGCCGACACGCGGGTGGTTGACGACGGTGAGCTCGCCGTGGGCACGGTTCGTGGCCACGTCGGCAACGAGAACGCTGTTGCCGAGCGCCAGGCCGCCGACGAGGCCGCGCAGCTTCCTGCCGTCGGCGCTGGCCGTCAGCGACGAGCTGACGTCAGTGCTGCCGACGCTCAGCTTGACGTCGCTGGCGGCGATGCCCACAGGCACGGCGACTTCGACGAGAGCGCTCCCGCTCGTCACCGAATCGGGTCGGCTCGACAGCACCGTGACGGCGAGGGCCGCCGGCGGCGTCACGACCACGGGCGGCGGTGTCGATGACGAGTTGTCGTTGCTGCCTCCGCAAGAGGCGAGCAGGGCCGCCAGCGTGATGCCGGCGAGGCTGCGGGAACGGCGTTGCGTGGAACGCGCGATGGCCGGGATGTGCAGTGTGTTCATCGAAGTCTCCAGGGTCCTTGATTCATTCTGGTGCACGTCCGCGTGTGGCTGAAGGGGGTAAGTACGCGGCCTCGCGCCGGGGGCGGGCGTGATGTCGCGATAATTTCGCCATGACCTTCCAGCTCAACAGCGACACCGTCGTCTTCGTCGTCGGCGCCGGCATCATGGGCGCCGGCATCGCCCAGGTCGCGGCGCAGGCCGGCCACACCGTGCGCCTCTTCGACGCGCGCAACGGCGCGGCCGCTGCGGCGGTCGCGAAAACCGCGGCCACGCTCGACGGCCTCGCCGCCAAGGGCAAGATCGACGCTGGCGAAGCCCGCGCGATCGGGGCGCGGATCACGGCCGCCGCGCGACTCGAGGATGCCGCCGGCGCCGGCCTCGTCATCGAGGCCATCGTCGAGAACGCGGCGGCCAAGAAGGAACTGTTCCAGGCGCTCGAGGACATCGTCGGCGAGGCTGCCGTGCTGGCATCGAACACGTCGTCGATCTCGATCACGGCGCTCGCCCATGGCCTGAAGGCGCCCGGCCGTTTCATCGGCATGCATTTCTTCAATCCGGTGCCGCTGATGAAGCTGGTCGAGGTCGTGTCGGGACTTTCGACCGAGCCCGCGGTTGCCGACGCGGTGTTCGATCTCGGCCGTCGCTGGGGCAAGACGCCGGTGCGCGCGCGCTCGACGCCGGGCTTCATCGTCAACCGCATCGCCCGGCCCTATTACGCCGAAGCGCTGGCCTTGCTGCACGAGCGTGCGGCCACGCCCGAGACGATCGACGCCTGCCTGCGCGGCGCCGGCTTTCGCATGGGCCCGTGCGAACTCATGGACCTGATCGGCCACGACACCAACTTCGCCGTCACCGAGTCGGTGTTCGCGGCCAACTTCGGCGACAAGCGCTATCAGCCTTCGCTGGTGCAGCGCGAGATGGTGGACGGCGGCCTGCTCGGTCGCAAGTCGGGGCGCGGCTTCTATGCCCACCCCGCGCCGCCTGCGGTCGCTGCCCCGGCGGCCGAGGTGCCGGCCATCCCGCTCGGCGAGATCGTGGCGCTGCACGGCACCGGCGTCGCCGTCGAACGCTGGGCCGTGCGCCTGACCGAGGCCGACATCGCCTTCGAGACCGACGCTGCGAGCCGCTGGACCGGACTGCAGACGCCGCTCGGCGAACTCCGCCTCACCGACGGCCGGCCGGCGACGCAGGTGGCTGCCGAAGAAGGCGTGCGCGACCTGGCCGTCTTCGACCGCGCGGCGGCCACCGGCGGTGGCGCGCCAGGCACCGCGCTCGCCATCGCCTTCGCCAGCAGCGCCTCGGCTCGCTGGCGCATCGACGCGGCGACGTGGTTGCGGATCGCCGGCTGGGCGCCGCAGGAGATCGCCGATGCACCCGGACTCGTCGTCGCCCGCACGATCGCGATGCTGATCAACGAAGCGTGCGACGCCGTCCAGCAAGGCGTGTGCAGCGAAGAGGGCGCCGACCTCGCCATGACGCTCGGCGTCAACTACCCGGCCGGCCCGTTCGAGTGGCTGGCGGCCTGGAACGCGCAGGCCGTCACCGGCCTGATCGACCGGCTCGACCGCGTCTATCGCGGCGAGCGCTATCGCGTCAGCCCCGAACTGCGCCAGCGCGTCTGGGCCCGGTACCTGGCCGTCTGAGGGCCCGCCGTCGGCCAGGGGCGCCGGAGGCCGGCTCCTAGAATTCGCGCCATCCTGATTCAGAGGCGGCAGCATGCTCATCAATTGCGTGGCCTATGAAGACGGCGCCAAGCTCGCCGAGTGCCCGATCGCCGATATCAGCGAGTTCGTCGGCCGGCCGAACTGCTTCGTCTGGGTGGCGCTGAAAGACGCCACCCCCGAAGAGCTCTCGACCATGCAGCAGGAGTTCGGGCTGCACGAGCTCGCGGTGGAAGACGCCCGCCACGGTCACCAGCGGCCGAAGATCGAGGAGTACGGCAACACGTTGTTCGCCGTGCTGCACACGGTCGAGGCCGGCGCCGCGGGCGAACTGGTGGTGGGTGAGGTCGATGTGTTCGTGGGCCCGAACTTCGTCCTCTCGGCGCGCAACCGGACGCTGGAAGGTTTTCTCGGCGTGCGTGCGCGCGCCGAGCGCGAGCCACACCTGCTCAAGCACGGTTCGGCCTTCGTGTTCTATGCGCTGCTCGACGCCGTCGTCGACCGCTATTTTCCGGTCATCGAGGCGCTCGAGACCGAGCTCGAGGCCATC
>JBDTCA010000376.1:0-2785 GCA_039923815.1 Caldimonas sp.
CGCGGCACGCTGTTCGGTCTGCAGTCGGGTGGCCGCACCGAGAGCATCCTGATGTCGATGCCGCCGATCGTGAAGTGGCGCTACGACTGGAAGCCCGAGCCGGGCACGCCCGAAGCGCGTCTGTACAGCGACTTCCTCAGGCCGCGCGAGTGGGCCGACGCATGAAACGCATCGGTATCTTCGGAGGCAGCTTCGATCCGGTCCACAACGCCCACGTCGCACTGGCGGGCGTCGCCCTCGAGCAGCTGCACGTCGACGAGGTCCGCTGGGTTCCGGTCGGCCAGCCGTCGCAGAAGACACGCCAGCTTGCCGACGGCGCCGATCGCGAGGCCATGGTGCGGCTGGCCATCGCGGGCGAGTCGCGCTTCGTGCTCGACCGCACCGAGCTGCGTCGGCGCGGCACCAGCTACACGCTCGACACCGTGCGCGAGTACCGCGCCGCCGAGCCCGACGCCGAGTGGTTTCTCATCCTCGGCCAGGATCAGTACGCGTCTCTGCATACCTGGCGCGACTGGCGCGAGCTGGTCGGCCTGGTGACGCTGGCGATCGCCAACCGACCCGGCGCCGAACCGCTCGTGAACACCATGGTGGCCCAGGCCGCCAGCCAGATCGTGACGCTGCCGATGATGGACATCTCGTCGACCGAGGTGCGCCGCCGTGTCGCCGCCGGCGAGTCGATCGATGATCTCGTGCCGGCCGCGGTCGCAGGCTATATTGAGCGCCGCCGGCTCTACCGCTGAACCGGCGTCACCCGCCGGGCGACCCCACAAGACCAGGAGCTGAATGGACATTCGCAAGCTGCAGCGCGTCATCGTCGATGGTCTGGAGGACGTCAAGGCCCAGAACATCGTTGTCTTCAACACCGAGCATCTGTCGCCGCTCTTCGAACGCGTGATCATCGCGTCGGGCACGAGCAACCGGCAGACGAAGTCGCTGGCAGCCAGCGTGCGAGACGCGGTCAAGACCGCGGGCGCACCGGCACCCCGGACCGAAGGCGAGGGCAATGGCGAATGGATCATCGTCGACTGTGGCGCGGCCGTCGTCCACGTCATGCAGCCTGCCATCCGCGAGTACTACCACCTCGAGGAGCTGTGGGGCGAAAAGCCGGTGCGGATGAAGGTCGCAGACGCTGCGCCGACGCGGCTCGTGAAAGCCGCTTCGTCAGCACTCGCGCCTGCGGCGAAGCGCGCCGCGCCGTCGCGTCAGGTCCGGGAGGCCACGGTGGCCGGCCCGGCAACGAAATCGGCCGCAGGGCCGGCCGCGAAGAAGCGGCCAGCGGCACGCAAGGCGGCGCCCGCCAAGCGCGTGCTGCATACGGCCGGTGTCAAGAAACCGATGGCCGACGCCGGACTGCGCGGCACAGCGGCGGCCAAGCGTGCGCCGGCGAAGAAGACGGCGGCCGCCAAAACGACTGCGAAGCGAGCACCGATGAGCAAGGCGCCGCCGAAGAAGGTGGTCGCCAGGCGCTAGCCGCGTGCGGCTGTTGCTGGTCGCGGTCGGCGTTCGCCAGCCCGCGTGGGCCGACACCGCCTTCGCCGACTACGCCAAGCGCTTCCCCGCGGAGATGCGCCTCGAGCTCAAGGCCGTGAAGGCCGAGACGCGTGGCTCGAAGACCGCGGCGCAGCTGATGGCGGCAGAAGCCGCCCGCATCGAAGGCGCACTGCCGCGTGGCGTGAGGCGCATCGCGCTCGACGAGCACGGCGACCGCGCGTCCTCCATGCAGCTCGCCGCCCGCTTGCTCGCGTGGCAGGGCGAAGGCCGCGATGCCGCGATCCTGGTCGGCGGGCCTGACGGCCTCGACGCCTCGCTGAAGTCGGGCTGCGACGAAACGCTGCGTCTCTCCGACCTCACCCTGCCGCACGCCTTCGTCCGTGTCCTGGTCGCCGAAGCGCTCTATCGCGCCTGGTCGATCAACGCGAATCATCCGTATCACCGTGAATAGGCCGTCGACGACGCCGCATTTCGGCTTCATCTACCTCGCTTCGCAGAGCCCGCGGCGGCGCCAGCTGCTCGAGCAGATCGGCGTGCGCTACGAGATGCTGCTGGCGAATGCCGACGAAGACGCCGAGTCGCTCGAGGCCACCCGCGCGGGCGAATTGCCTGGCGCCTACGTCGAGCGGGTAACGCGCGCCAAGCTGGCCGCAGCATGCGCTCGTCACCGGGCGCGCCGCCTGCCGCCGGCGCCCATCCTCTGCGCCGACACCACCGTCGCGCTCGGTACCCGCATCCTCGGCAAGCCCGTCGACGCCGCCGACGCGTCACGGACGCTGGCGCTGCTCTCCGGGCGCACGCACCGGGTCATCAGCGCCGTCGCCGTCGGCTCCGCGTCGGGCACGCGAAGCCGGCTGCTGTCGCGCATCTCGCACGTGCGCTTCGCGCCGCTGTCGGGTGCCGACATCGATCGCTACGTCGCCGGCGGCGAGCCGTTCGGCAAGGCCGGCGCTTACGCGATCCAGAGCGCCGCGGCGGCCTGGATCGAGAGGATCGATGGCAGCTACACCGCTATCATGGGTTTGCCGCTGCACGAGACGGCCACGCTGCTCCGCGAGGCACGTGTCGACATGAAGCCCTGAGGTCCGACCGACACGCTCGCGATGCAAGACATCCTCATCAACTGGGCTCCGCAGGAAACGCGCGTCGCCGTCGTCGAGAACGGTGCGGTGCAGGAACTGCACCTCGAACGCGAACTCGAACGCGGCCGCGTCGGCAACATCTACACCGGCAAGGTGGCGCGGGTGTTGCCCGGAATGCAATCGGCCTTCGTCGAAGTCGGCCTCGAGCGCGC
>JBDTCA010000377.1:0-2759 GCA_039923815.1 Caldimonas sp.
CCCAGGAAATGAAGGCATCGCGCAGCAGGGATGCGAGGTCGTAGGCGATCGGGCCGTGTACCGCGTCCTGGAAGTCGAGGATGCCGGGGTTCGGCTCGCTGACCATGAGGTTGCGCGGCATCCAGTCACGATGCACGGCGACGCGAGGCTGGGCGAGGGCAGCGCCGACGAGCGCATCGCAGGCACTTCGCCACGTCGCGGCCTCGTCGTCCGTCCACGCGACACCGCAGTGGCGCACCACGCACCACTCGGGAAAGAGCGCCAGCTCGCGTCGCAGCAGGGCGTCGTCGTACGGCGGCAGTTCGGCGCCGGGGATGCGGCTTTGCCAGGCCACGAGGGCGGTGAGGGCCTCCCGCATGAGAGCGTCGGCGCGGCGGGGATCGCCCGCTGCCTGGGCGGCAAGCAACGCCTTCAGGTAGAGCTCGCTGCCGAGGTCGTCGAGGAGAAGAAAGCCGTGCTCGATGTCAGATTCGAGCGCGCGTGGCGCGTGCAGGCCGGCCTGCGCGATCAGGCCGGCGACGTGGACGAAAGGGCGCACGTCTTCGTGCGGTGGCGGCGCATCCATGAGGACGACCGTGCCGACGCCGCGCGCGGTCGCGCCGACATCTGCGGTGGGGACGACATCGGCGCGGAAGTAGCGACGAAAGCTGGCGTCGGCAGAGGCCGGTCGCAGCGTCGAGACGACGATGCCGTGGCGGGGCGCCATGGCCGCGAGCCAGGCAGCGAAGCTGGCGGCCCGGGCAGGGTCGGCCCATTCGATGGCGTAAGCGGGTGAAGACGGTGAGCTCAAGGGCAGTACGGACCAGTCGATGTTCGAAAAGGAGGCGGTCCCGGTGGCCTGCGCGGCGAGAGCTCGCGAAGGCGTCGCGGCGGGACCCTCGTGGATAATCGATTCTACAAATCGACCTGTGCCGCCAGGCGGCGCGGGTCGTGTCCGCCCGGCAGCGCCCCTGCGCGAAAGTCCGCTCCGCGCCCCTGCGCTTTCGCCCCGTTTCGTCGCCACGTGCGTCCAGCCATTCGCCAAGCTCATCGCTCATGCTTCGGCGCGTTCGTGCGGATGCGTTCGCGCGGCGTCGCGGCCGGGGTTCGAATCTTCCTGGCTTGGGTCGGTGCGATGGCGACCGCCGCCAGCGTGATGGCGCAGGGCGGGCCGGCATCGGCGGTCGCTTCGATAGCCGCCGCCTCGGCACCTGTACCTGCACCCGCCGCGAGCGCACCGCCCGGCCTGACGCTTCGCAATGCCGAGACCCTGCTGGCGCCGGCCCGTGGCGATGCGGCCCGGCAACTGCCGATCATCCTGCGCGCGCGTGAAATGCGGGCCCGCCCCGACCTCGACGCCGAGGCCAAAGGCGACGTCGAGTTCCGCCGCGCCGGCGTCGTCATCCGCGCCGACAAGCTCAGCTACGACCAGGCCGAAGACCTGGCGCGCGCCAGCGGTCACGTGATCGTGAGCCGCGATGGCAATGTCTTCAGCGGCCCGGAGCTGCAGCTGAAGGTCGAGCGATTCGAAGGCTTCTTCAAGACGCCGACCTATCGCTTCGCGCGCACCGGCGCCGGCGGCACGGCCAGCCGCATCGAGTTCATCGACGACCAGCGCGCCATCGCCACCGACGCCACTTATTCGAGCTGCACCCGCGAAGACGACGCCGGCGACCCGGTCTGGATCCTGAAGATGCGCGAGCTGCGCATCGACACCGAGGCGAACGAGGGCGTGGCGCGCGATGCGGTGCTGCGCTTTTACGGCGTGCCGATCCTGGCTTCGCCGATCCTCAGCTTTCCGCTCTCGGAGGAGCGCAAGTCGGGGTTCCTGCCACCGAGCTTCGGGCTCGACAGCCGCAATGGGTTCCAGGCCGCGATTCCGTACTACTGGAACATCGCGCCGAACCGCGACGCCACCTTCGTCTTTTCGGAAAGTCTGCACCGCGGCCCGGCGATCGACACCGAGTTTCGCTATCTCGAGCCGAGCTTTTTCGGTGAGGTCGACCTCAAGCTGATGCCGCACGACGCCAGCGCCGACCGCTCGCGCTACTCGCTGCGCGTGGAGCACGAAGGCGCGCTGCCGTTCGGTTCCTACGCCCAGCTGAAGGTGCTGCGTGTCTCCGACGACGACTACTGGAAGGATTTCCCGCGCGAGCTCAAGAGCTCGACGCCGCGGCTGTTGCAGACCGACCTGCTGCTGTCCAGGCCGTTTGGCGACTGGACGAGCTATGCACGCGTCGAGCGCTGGCAGGTGCTGCAGACCGCCGATCCGACGACGCGCATCGATTCGCCCTACCAGCGCACGCCGCAGATCGGCGTGCGTTACGCAGCGCCCTGGCGCGGCGGCTTCGACGTTGCCTTCGAGACCGAGTTCAACCGTTTCTCACTGGCCGACGACCACTACGTCGCCGACCGGCCGACGGGTCTGCGGCTGCATGCGCTCGGCAGCATCAGCCGGCCGTTCTTCTCGCCCGGCTGGACGCTGACGCCGAAGGTTTCCTTCAACGCCGCTTCGTACTCCGTCGACCAGCCCTTCGCCGACGGCCGCCGCAACGCTTCGCGTCTGGTGCCGACGCTGAGCATCGACAGCGCCTGGACGCTCGAGCGCGAAACCCAGTTCTTCGGGCGCGCGGTCCGCCAGACGCTCGAGCCCCGCCTGCTCTACGTCAACACGCCATTCCGGCGCCAGGACAACCTGCCCAACTTCGACGCTGCAGGGAAAGACTTCAACTTCGATTCGATCTTTACCGAGAACTCGTTTTCCGGTGTCGACCGCGTCT
>JBDTCA010000378.1:0-4715 GCA_039923815.1 Caldimonas sp.
GCCGGCAGCACGCATTGGCGCTCGCTGCGCGTGGCGCGGCGGTGGTGGTCAACGACCTGGGCGGCACGCTCGAGGGCAGTGGCGGTACGGCCAAGGCGGCTGAAGCCGTGGCCGCGGAGATTCGTGCTGCGGGCGGCAAGGCGATCGCGAACGGTGCGTCGGTCACGGACTTGCCGGCGGTGCAGGCGATGGTCGATGCAGCGATGGCCGAGTGGGGGCGCGTCGACATCCTGGTCAACAACGCCGGCATCCTGCGCGACAAGAGCTTCGCCAAGATGGAGCTGGCCGACTTCCGACTCGTGCTCGATGTCCATCTCATGGGCGCCGTGCATTGCTGCAAGGCGGTCTGGGAAATCATGCGATCACGCAACTACGGCCGCATCGTCATGACGACGTCGTCGTCGGGCCTCTACGGCAACTTCGGACAGTCGAACTACGGCGCCGCGAAGATGGCGCTCGTCGGCCTGATGCAGACGCTCTCGATCGAAGGCGCCAAGCACGACATCCGCGTCAACTGCCTGGCGCCCACGGCCGCGACGCGCATGACAGAGAACCTGATGCCCGCCACGGTGCTGGCGCTGCTCGAGCCGGAGGCGGTGACGCCGGGCCTGATCGCGCTGGTGGCCGATGACGCGCCCAATCGCACCATCCTCTGCGCCGGCGCGGGTTCCTACGAATGCGCCCATGTGACCCTGACCCAGGGCATCCACGTCGGCAACGGTGCCGATGCGGCAGAGAAGATCGCCGCCTCGATGGGCGCCATCTCGGACCGCGACGGCGAGACCGTGCCGCAGAGCGGCTCGGCGCAAGGCACGCTCGAAATCGGCAAGGCGACCGCCGCCAGCCGATAGCCGTCACGCCAGTGGTCGCCGGGCGCGCCGGTAGAGCACTTCGACGAGATCAGCGGCGCGGATCGCGCCATCCCGCATCGGATCGGCAGCGGCACCGTGCTCGATCACCGCTCGGGTTGCCGCATCGAACGCGGCAGACCCCGACGATGACCACCGACCACCGATCCAGCCGGCGAGCACGTCGCCCGTGCCGGCGCTGGCCAGGCTGGCATTGCCTGTAACGCAGACGCGAGGACGCTCGCCCGGCGCCGCGATCAACGTGCCCGAACCCTTGAGCACGACGACTGCACGAAAGCGGGTTGCCAGCGTTTCTGCGGTCACGAAGCGGTCGGCCTGGACTGCCGAGGCATCGCAACCAAGAAGGCGTGCTGCCTCGAGCGGATGCGGTGTCAACACTGTGGCCTGGCCGCGACCGGACCGCACCGCGAGCAAGGTTTGCAGCGAGGAATCCGAGGCCACGGCATTGAGCGCATCGGCATCGAGCACCAGCCGCGGCGCCGACGCGAGCAGACGCGGCAGCGCGGCGCGCACGGCGTCGCCACCGCCGCAGCCGCACACGACCGTCGCTGCCGACAAGTTCTCGACCGGCCCGCGCCACCAGTCGCGGCGCAGCATGAGTTCGGGACGACGCGGATCGGGCGTCGCCATCGACCCCGCGCCGCAGTCGAGCAGATCGACGAAGACCCGGCCGGCGCCGGCAGCCTGCGCGGCCCGTGCGGCGAGCCAGGCGGCCCCCGTCATTCCGAGGGCGCCACCGACGACGGCGACATCGCCGAAGCTGCCCTTGTGCGACGCCTGGCGACGCCGGATCGTGGCGCAGGTCTCGTCGGCGATGCCGACCAGCCAGGCGTCGACGTCCCGCTCTTCGGCTTGCGAAGGATCGCCCGCGTCGGCGTCCGTGGCCGCATCGGCCAACGTTGCCAGCCAGACTCGGCCGGCACGGTCCCGGCCCTCGGCGGTGAAGAGACCCGGCTTGAGCGTCAGCAATGAAAGCGTGTTGTCGGCTGACACGCATGAATCGCCGAAGCGACGGCCACGCTCGGCGTCAAGCCCGGTCGGGACGTCGATGGCGAGCACCTGGGCGCCCGCGGCTGCCAAGACGTCGATGCCGGCAACGGCGGCGGCGATGTCGCCATGCGGCGCCGCGGCGGCCGCGAATCCGAGAAGGGCGTCGATGACCAGGTCAGGCCCGGCGGCGCCGTCGAAGTGTCCGGCCGTAGCCGACGCTGCATGCTCCGCCCAGCTCACGACCCGCACGCCGGCCGCGTTTGCGCGCGCCAGTGCGCGGGCGGCGTCGACCGGCAACCGCGTCGGATCGGCGACGAGGACGACGGTTGCACGCTTGCCGAGCTCCGTCAGCCGCGCCGCCGCTTCGATGCCGTCGCCGCCGTTGTTGCCCGGCCCGGCGAACACGATCACCTCGCGCGCGTGTGGCGTCACCGCCAGCGCCAGGCTCGCGACAGCGTCGCCGGCGCGCGCCATGAGGGTGTACGACGGCACGGCGGCGAGCGCCGTGGCCTCGAGCCGGCGGGTCGAAGCGATCCCATGCAGTGCCTGCCGGCCGATCGCCGAGCCGATGAAGACGATGCGGCTCATCGCTCGAGCCGACCCATGCCGAGGCCGTCGATGTCGATCGGCGTCGCCCGACCGACGATGGCGTTGGCGACGAGTCGCGCCGATCCGCACGCCAGCGCCCAGCCACTGCCGCCGTGGCCGACGTTGAGCCAGACACCTTCAACCCCGCTGGCGCCGAGCACGGGCGGTCCGTCGGGCAGCATCGGCCGGGCGCCACGCCAGCGCTGGGCGGCGCTCCGATGCGTGACACCGGGGAACCAGTCGTCGAGGACCTTGTCGAGCGTCGCATACGCAGCATGACCATCGGCCTTCGCGGCGACGCCGATCTCGGCGCTGCCGGCGACGCGCACGCGGTTGCCGAGTCGGCTGATGGCCACCTTGTAGCGCTCGTCCATGAGGGCGGCCCGCGGCTCGCGATCGAGATGGCGCTCGTCGTGCCTGAGCGGGGCCGTCACCGAGTAGCCGTAGACCGGCAGCAAGGGCAGCCGGACGCCGAGCGGGAGGAGCAGGGCGCGCGACTCGAGCGCAGCGCAGACCACGATGGCGTCGAACGCCTGCTCGCCATCGACCTGCTGCGGCGGTTGCGTCGCCGGCCAGTCGCTGGCGCCGCTGATCGAGCGCAAGGCGTTGCCGTCGCGCCGGTCCAAGGGCGTGCGGACGGCGGTGAGCCGTGGCTCGGGGCCGGCAGCGATGCGTTCGACCTGGGTGTTGAATTGAAAGCGCACGCCGACGCGCGCCGCCTCCTTGCGCAACAGATGCGTGAACTCGCGGCAGTTGCCGACCTGGTCGTCTTTGGAGTACACGCCCGCGTGCAGCGCCGTGTCGGGGTGCAGTCCCGGCTCGATGACCCGGCAGGCGGCGGCGTCGATCACCTCTGGCGCAGCGCCGAGCTCGGCCAGCGCGCGGATGCCGGGCTCGGCGAGCGCGAGGTCGCGCGGCGAGCGAAGCAGAACGAGAAAGCCTTCCGCGCGTTCGTAGTCCAGGTGGAGCTGCAGCGTGATCTCGCGCAGCCGGTCGCGACTGAAGTGCGCCAGCCGGTGCATGCGGGCACGGTTGGCCCGGTAGACCTGGGGCCGACACGAACGCCACCATCGCCACAGCCAGGCCAGCGAGGCGCCGTCGAGATGGGCGCCGACGCGTACCGGCGAATGCGCGCTGAAGGCGTGGGCCAGAACCTTGCCGGCCATGCCCGGCGCCGACCACGGCGAGACGTAGCCCGGAGCGACCAGGCCGGCATTGGCGAAGCTGCACTCCGACGCCACCGAGCCGCGGCGCTCCAGCACCGTGACCTCGTGGCCGTCGACGCCAAGCTCGTAGGCGGTCGTCACGCCGATGACGCCCGCCCCGATGACGGCGACGCGCATCAGCCGGCGCTGCCGCTCGACCGGCGCGAGAGCACGGCTTCGATGGCGAGGCCCGCCGCGAGCACGGCGTCGTCGCGCATCGCCGTGCTCCACACCATGAGCCCGACCGGCAACTCGTCAGCGTCGTGGCAGGGCAGGCTGAGTGCACAACCGTCGAGAAAGTTGACGACGCTCGGGTTGCGCAGGATCAATCCGTTGGCGGCGAAGAAGGCGTCGTCGTCGGCCAGCAAGGGCGCCAGCGGCGGCGCCACGATCGGCACCGTCGGCGAGAGCAGGGCGTCGATCCCGGTCAGCGCCGCCTCCATGCCCGCGATCCAGCGCGCACGTGCCGCGACCAGGTCGATGTAGTCGGCGCCGCTCACCGCCGCGCCGCGCCGGATCCGCAACGCCACACGCGGGTCGTATTCGCTTTCGCGCTCGGCCATCCAGCGGCGGTGATACGCCCACGCTTCTACGGGCGCGAAGCCGCCGCCGCTGTTGATCACGGCGACTTCGTCCAGCAAGGGCAGCGCGACTTCCACGATGCGGGCTCCGGCCGCCGACAAGAGACCGAGGGCGCGATCGAAGGCGCGCGCCACGGTGGCGTCGAGGCTGCCCAGCATCAAGGTCGTGGGCACGGCGAGATGGAGATCGGCGAGGGGCCTGGCGTCGGTCGTGACGGGGCAGTCGGCAAGGATCGCATGAAGCAAGGCGGCGTCGCCGACCGAGCGGGTGAGGGCGCCCACGGTGTCGAGCGTCGTCGACAACGGCACCGCACCGGCGGTCGAAACCCGCCGCGCCGTCGACTTGAATCCGACCAGGCCCTGGAGTGCGGCTGGAATGCGAACCGAGCCGCCGGTGTCGGAGCCGAGTGCGGCCCATGCCGCACCGGCCGCTACCGAGACCGCAGCCCCGGAGCTCGAACCGCCGGGAATGCGCGGCGTGG
>JBDTCA010000379.1:0-3289 GCA_039923815.1 Caldimonas sp.
CGCAATTCGACTGGCAGGCGTTCGCACAGCGCGTCGTCGAGGACCGGCTCGGCCTGGCCTTCAACCCGATGACGACCCAGATCGAGCCGCACGACGCCATCGCCGAGCTGTTCGACGCCTTCAAGCGCTGCAATACCGTGCTGATCGACTGGTCGCGCGATGCCTGGGGCTACATCAGCCTGGGCTACTTCACGCAGAAGACGAAGGACGGCGAGATCGGCTCGAGCACGATGCCGCACAAGGTCAACCCCATCGACTTCGAGAACGCCGAAGGCAACTTCGGCCTTGCCAACGCGCTGCTCGCGCACATGGCCGAGAAGCTGCCGATCTCGCGATTCCAGCGCGACCTCACCGACAGCACCGTGCTGCGCAACATGGGCGTCGCCCTCGGCCACTGCCTGCTCGGCTACGACTCGCTGGCGCGCGGCATGGCCAAGCTCGAGGTTGGCGCCGGGGCCATCGCCGAAGATCTCGACGCCGCCTGGGAAGTGCTCGCCGAACCGGTGCAGACGGTGATGCGCCGGTACGGCATCGCCAACCCGTACGAGCAGCTCAAGGAGCTCACGCGCGGCAAGGCGATCACGAAGGATGCCTTGCATGCGTTCATCGGCGGTCTGGCCATCCCGGAGGCCGAGCGCACCCGGCTGCTGGCGCTGACGCCGGCTTCCTACATCGGCCTGGCGGCGCGGCTGGCCCGCGAATCGTCATGACGCACGCGATGAAATTCACCGAGAAGCTCGCCCACGCGGAGCGCGTCAACCGCTCGATGCTGTGCGTCGGCCTCGACCCGGAGCCGGCCCGCTTTCCGGGCGCCATGCGCGGCGACGCCTCGCGCATCTTCGACTTCTGCGCCGCCATCGTCGACGCCACACGCGACCTCGTCATCGCCTTCAAGCCGCAGATCGCCTACTTCGCCGCCCACCGCGCCGAAGACCAGCTCGAGCGACTGATCGCCCACATCCACGCCACCGCGCCCGACGTGCCGGTGATCCTCGATGCCAAGCGCGGCGACGTCGGCTCGACGGCCGAGCAGTACGCGCGCGAGGTCTTCGAGCGCTACTCGGCCGACGCCGTGACGCTGTCGCCGCTGCTCGGCTTCGATTCACTCGAGCCTTATCTGCGCTACGCCGGCAAGGGTGTCATCCTGCTCTGCCGCACCTCGAACCCGGGCGGCGCCGACCTCCAGGAGCTGCGCCTCGACTCCGGCGACAAGGTCTACGAGCACATCGCCCGCCTGGCCGCCGAGCGCTGGAACGGCGGCGGCCAGATCGGCCTCGTCGTCGGCGCCACTTTCCCGGCCGAGATCGCCCGCGTGCGCGAGATCGCGCCCACGTTGCCGCTGCTGATTCCCGGCATCGGCGCGCAGGGCGGCGACGCCGCCGCCACCGTGCGCGCCGGATGGCGCGGTGGGGCCTCGGCCACGACCGGGCCGGTCATCGTGAGCTCATCGCGGGCGGTGCTGTACGCCGGTGGCAACGACGACTATGCCGCGGCGGCACGACGGGCTGCCGAGGCGGCGCGCCAAGATCTCGCCTCGGCCCTGGCCTGACATGACGGCGACGGGGATCGGGCCGTCCGACGCTCCTGCGACCTCTGCTTCGACGGCCGCCACGATCACCGCTGTCGAACGCACCCGCGTTCGCCTCGCCGGTCTGATCGCCTTCGCGGTCGCCGAGTGCGCCATCCTGGCGTGGCTGACGACCCGCGGTGCGAGCGCCGGACCGCTGGCCGTGCAAGGCCTCGTCGTCTTTGCCGGTCTGGCCGCGGCGGCATTCGCTCATCGTCGCGACGCCCACCGCCTGCGCGCCGCCGAAGCGCGCGAGCGCCACGCCAGCGCCAAGCTGCAGCTGGCGGCCGATCTCTACTGGGAACAGGACTGCGATTTCCGCTTCACGCATGCCTCCGATCCACGCGGGCTCGTCGATCCTCGGGTGACGGCGGCGCAGCTCGGCCACGCGCCCTGGGAGCTCGGCGAGACCGGCATGAGCGAGGCTCAGTTCGCCGCTCACCGTGCCGATCTGGAAGCCCACCGCGCGTTTTCCGGCCTGCTCGTGCGCCGCCAGGATCCGCACGGCCGGACCCGCGTGCACCGCGTCAGCGGCGAGCCCCGCTTCGGCCCCGACGGCCGCTTTGACGGCTACTGGGGCGTCTCCCGCGATGTCACCGAGGAATTGCGCGCGCAGGGCGCCTCGGCGTCGGGCGAGGCCCGCTACCGCGAGCTGTTCGAGCGCTCGCCTTCGCCCCTCTACCTGCACCGCCGCGGCATCGTCTACGACGCCAACGTCGCGGCGGCGCGCCTGTTCGGCTTCGACGACGCGGCCGCGATGTACGGCACGCGGCTGGTCGACCTGTTCCAGCCCGGCGAGGCGCAGGAGCAGGTCGTGGCCCGCATCGAGCAGCTCGAGTCGCTGAAGATCGGCGAGGGCGTGCCGGTCGCCGATTTCCACTCGCGCGCGGCCGATGGCCGCCCGATCAGCGTCCAGGCGACCGGCGTGCGCGTCGATTCGGCCGGCGGCGCCGCCACGCTGTCGATCCTGTACGACATCACCGCGCGCCTGGCCGCAGAAACTGCGCTGCGGCGCTCGGAGGCGATGCTCTCGCACCTGTTCGCCACCAGTCCGGACTGCATTGCACTGTCCGAGCTGGAAAGCGGCCGGCACCTGATGGTCAACCCCGCGTTCTGCAAACTTACTGGCTACAGCGCCGAGGAGGTCGTCGGCCGCACCGCCGCCGAGCTCGGGCTCTGGCACAACAGCCGCGACCGCGATCGTCTCCGCGACGCGATGCTGAGCGTGGGCCACATCGACAACGCGCCGGCCAGCATCCTGCAACGCTCAGGCCAGATCGCCTCGGTGCTGGTGTCGGCGGCGCGGTTCACGATGGAAGGCGCCGACTACGCCGTTGTCAACGCCCGCGACGTGACCGAGAGCGAGCGCACCCGCCGCGAGCACGCCGTCATCCTGGAGCGCGCCTCGATCGGCATCGCACTGACGCGCGACCGCGTCTTCGTGCAGGCCAACCCGCGCTGGGAGGCGATCTTCGGCTGGGTCACCGGCAGCCTCGCCGGCCAGTCCGGCGCCACGGTCTGGGTCGACGCCGCCGACTACGCCGAGATCGGTCGCGTCGCCGGCCCGTTGCTGGCCGCCGGCGAGCCGTTCGAGACCGAGCGCGAGATGCGCCGCCATGACGGCAGCCGCTTCTGGTGCCGCATCCTCGGCCAGGCCGTCGACCCGCTCCGGCCGAGCCACGGCGGCACGATCTGGATCGCCGACGACGTGACCGAGCGGCG
>JBDTCA010000380.1:0-2536 GCA_039923815.1 Caldimonas sp.
TGCGCATCCTGCAACAGGGTGGCAACGCCGTCGATGCGGCGATCGCTGCGGCCGCGGTCATGACGCTCGTCGAGCCCTGCAGCAACGGTCTCGGCTCCGACGCTTTCTGCATCCTCTGGGACGGCGAGAAGCTTCATGGTCTCAATGCGTCCGGCCCCGCACCGGCCACCTGGACGCCCGACTACTTCCGGCGCAAGTACGGCAGCGACGCGCACCGGCCACCGTTGCGCGGCTGGGACTCCGTCACCGTGCCCGGCGCCGTGGCGGGCTGGGTCGCGCTGTCGGAGAAGTTCGGCAAGCTGCCCTTCGGCGATCTCCTGTCGCCCGCGATCGAGATCGCCGAGCGTGGTTATGCGGTGCCGCTGATCGTGCAGGAGAAGTGGCAGGCCGCGGTGCCGTTGCTCGCCTCCGCGCCGGGCTGGGCCGAAGCCTTCATGCCGCACGGCCGCGCGCCGGGTGTCGGTGAGCGCTTCGCGTTTCCGGCGGCGGCACGGGCGCTGAAGGCGATCGCCGCCACGCGTGGCGGCGCCCTGTATGGCGGCGAGATCGCGGCGGCCGCCGTGGCGCATTCGCAGGCCAACGGCGGCACGATGGCGCTGGCCGACTTCGCCTCGTTCGCCCCGCAGTGGGTCGATCCGATCGGCATCGACACCTTCGGCCATCGTCTGCACGAAATCCCGCCCAACGGGCAGGGCATCGCGGCGCTGGTTGCACTCGGCATCCTGCGTCACTTCGACATCGAGTCGATGCCGGTCGACGGTGCCGAGTCGCAGCACCTGCAGATCGAGGCGATGAAGCTGGCCTTCGCCGATATCTACGCGAACGTCTCCGATCCGCTGGGCCTGCGCATTAGCACGGGCCAGATGCTCGACGACAGCTATCTCGCCGATCGCGCCCGCCTCATCGATCCGAAGCGGGCGCAGCGCTTCGGCGCCGGCAACCCGGTCAGGGGCGGCACGATCTATCTCAGCGCGGCCGACGAGAACGGCATGATGGTCAGCTTCATCCAGAGCAACTACATGGGTTTCGGCTCCGGCGTCGTGGTGCCGGGCTGGGGCGTATCGATGCAGAACCGCGGCCACGGCTTCGTGCTCGACGCCGACCATCCCAACTGCGTGGCGCCGGGTCGCCGGCCGTTCCACACCATCATCCCGGCCTTCCTCACCAAGGACGGCCAGCCGCAGATGAGCTTCGGGATCATGGGCGGCAACATGCAGCCGCAGGCGCACGTGCAGACGATCGTGCGCATGCTCGCGCACCATCAGCAGCCGCAGGCCGCATGCGATGCGCCGCGCTGGCGCTGCAACGAAGGACTCGAGATCAACGTCGAGTCGACCATGGCCGCGGCCACGGTCGCCGGCCTCGTCGAGCGTGGCCACAAGGTCGACGTCATCGAAGACAGCTACCAGGACTTCGGCGCCGGCCAGTTCATCTGGCGACTCGGCGACCCGGCCGTCGACGGCTACGTCGCCGCCAGCGACCCGCGTCGCGACGGCCTCGCCGCCGGCTGGTAGAGCGGCCGTGATTGCGGCGATGAAGCCGCGTCCCGAAGCAAGCGGCCCGGTTCCAGCAGCAGCGCCGCTCTGGCCCGGGCTCGCATTGGCGATGGCGGGCTCGATCGCCTTTTCGGGCAAGGCGATCATCGTCAAGCTGGCCTATCGCTACGGCGTCGATGCCGTCACGCTCATCATGTATCGCATGCTGTTCGCGCTGCCGCTCTTCGTGACGCTCGCGTGGTGGGCCGGGCGTGGCAAGCCGAAACTGACGATGCGCGACTGGCTCGTCGTCTGCGGGCTCGGCTTCAGCGGCTACTACCTCGCCAGCTTCCTGGACTTCGCCGGCCTCGCCTACATCAGCGCCGGTCTGGAACGACTCGTCCTCTATCTCAACCCGACCCTGGTGCTGGCGATCGGCGTGTTCGTCTTCAAGCGCAAGGTGACGCGGCGGCAGCTCACCGCACTCGCCGTGAGCTACTGCGGCGTGCTGCTCGTGTTCGGCCAGGAGGTCTCGGTCCTGGGCGGCGATGCCGCTCTCGGCGCCGGCCTCGTCTTCGCCAGCGCCGTCAGCTACGCCGTCTACCTCGTCGCCAGCGGCGAGGAGGTGAAACGGCTCGGCGCGCTGCGGCTGACGGGCCTGGCGACGAGCGTCGCGTGCATCTTCTGCATCGCCCAGTTCGCATTGCTGCGGCCGGTCTCGGTGGCACTGTCCGTGGCGCCCGAGCTGATCTGGCTCTCGGTGTTCAACGCCACGCTCTGCACCTTTGCGCCGGTGCTGATGGTCATGATGGCGATCGAGCGCGTCGGTGCCACCGTGGCGGCGCAGACGGGCATGATCGGACCGCTCTCGACCGTCATCATGGGCGTGGTCATCCTCGACGAGCCGTTCACCGGATGGATCGTCGCCGGCACGCTGCTCGTGCTCACCGGAATCTGGCTCCTCGCCAAACGCAGATAGGAACTCTCGACATGGATCTCGGCATCACCGGCAAGTGGGCGCTCGTCTGCGCCGCCAGCAAGGGCCTGGGCAAAGGTTGCGC
>JBDTCA010000381.1:0-3625 GCA_039923815.1 Caldimonas sp.
CTGGCCGTCTCGGCGGTGTTGTGGTCGCTGTCGGTATCGATCACCAGCGAGCGCAGCACGCCCTGCATCTTCTCCTCGACCTCGGTGCGCAACTCGTCGATCTCGCCGGCCTCGATGTAGTCGGCGATGTTGTCGTTGGCGTGATAGCGGCAGTTCGCGGCAACGAGCCGGTAGCGGATCCGGTCGGAGGCCGGCAGGCCCTGGGCCTCGCCTTCGCGGCGAAAGATCGGTGTCGGTTTTTCGGCGGCCATCAGGAAGGGTACCGCAAGGCGGCGTCGTCTATGTCATCCTGACTGGAGCGGAAGACTTCGTCATTGCCGGTCGAGGTCCTTCGCTCCACTCACGATGACATCCGCCCTCGCCCTCGCCACCTTGCTTGGCCATACCGCCGACGCGGTGGCCGCCGTCCGTGCCGGCCGCTCCCTCGACGATGCGCTGGCCCGCTGCCCGCTGCCTGCTCGCCCGGGCACGCAGGCGCTTGCCTTTCACGCCCTTCGCTGGCTGGGTGCCGCCGAGGCCGCTCGAGCGGCGCTGGCGCCGAAGCGGCCCCCGCCGGAGGTCGACGCGCTTTTGCTGACGGCGCTGGCGCTGCTCTGGCCGCCCGGTGAGCCGCCCTATGCCGAGCACACCCTCGTCGACCAGGCCGTCGCTGCGGCCAAGGTGCGATCGCCGCGCAGCGCGTCGTTCGTCAACGCCGTGCTGCGCCGCTTCGTGCGCGAGCGCGAGGCGCTGGTCGCGACGTTGCTGCGCCAGCCGACGGCCCGCTTCAATCATCCGGCGTGGTGGCTCGATCGCCTGCGCGCCGACTGGCCCGACGACTGGCGGGCGATCGCCGATGCCGACAACCTGCATCCGCCGATGACGCTGCGCGTCAATGTCCGCCGCAGTTCGCCGGAGGCCTATGTGCGGCGGCTGGTCGAGGCCGGCATCGGCGGCCGCGTTGCCGGCGCCGCGGCGGTGGTGCTCGACACGCCGTGCCCGGTGACGGCACTGCCCGGTTTCGCCGATGGCGAAGTCTCGGTGCAGGACGCCGCAGCCCAGCTCGCCGCGCCGCTGCTGCTGGGCACGACGCCCGCCGCCGGCATGCGCGTGCTCGACGCCTGCGCCGCACCCGGCGGCAAGACCGCGCACCTGCTCGAGCTCGCCGAGCTCGACCTCGTCGCGGTCGATCGCGATGCTGCCCGGCTGGTTCGCGTCGACGAGACGCTGGCGCGGCTCGGCCTGCACGCGACCACGCTCGCCGCCGACGCCGCCGAGCCGGCGTCGTGGTGGGATGGCCGCGCCTTCGACGCCATCCTCCTCGACGCCCCGTGCAGCGCCTCCGGCATCGTCCGCCGCCACCCCGACGTGCGCTGGCTGCGGCGGGCCAGCGACATCGCGTCGCTCGCCGAGCGACAGTCGCGCCTGCTCAAAGCGCTTTGGCCACTGCTGGCCTCGGGCGGCCACCTCCTCTACTGCACGTGCTCCGTCTTCCGGGCCGAAGGCCAGGATCGCATCGACGCTTTTTTGCAACGTCACGGCGATGCCGCCCTGGCAGCGGACCGGGCATCGCCGGGCCACCTGCTGCCACTGCCCGACAATGCCGGCACACCGGTGGCGCCCGGCACGAGCGGGGCGGCCGACGGTTTTTTCTACGCTTTGCTGCACCGTCGCTAGCGGCTCGCGCCGCGCCGCCGGTCCTTGAACCCGACCACCGCCAAGCCCATGACCCGACCGCCGCCGCAGGGCTCGCTGCGTCGCCGCAGCGTCCTCAGCGCGCTGGGCGTCGCGGCGTTGCGGCTGGCGTCGCCGGTATTCACGACCGGGGTCGCCGCCGCGGTCGCCATGGCGACCGGCAGCGCGTTCGCCGCCGAGCCGGAGCTGACCACCTTCGAGGTCGTGCGCGACGAAGACGGCGTCTATGTCAACTACGCGGTCGACTTCGAGCTCGGCAAGAGCGTTGACGAGGCGTTGGCGAAGTCGGTGCCGCTCTTCTTCGTCGCCGAGGCCGAGATCTTTCGCGACCGCTGGTACTGGCGCGATCGCCGCGTCGCCCACACCGTGCGGGTCTGGAAGATCGTGTTCCAGCCGCTGACCTCGACCTACCGTGTCACCACCGTCGGCGGGCTCAGCCAGAACTACCCGACGCGCGCCGAGGCGATCGCGGCGATCAGCCGCAGCACTCGCTGGAAGGTCGCCGAGCCGGGCCAGCTCGAGGATGGCAGCCGCCACTATCTCGAATTCAGCTATCGCCTCGACATCACGCTGCTGCCGCGGCCGATGCAGATCGGCATCAGCGGTCAGCCCGACTGGCAGCTCTCGGTCAAGCGAACGCAGCGCATCAATTGAGCGCGATCATGCAACCTGCGCCGCTGTTGCCGGCCGCCAGCGCCATGACGCGGCCCGGCCGGTGGGTCTGGATCATCTCGACCGTGGCCGCACTCGGCGCCGGCCTCGTCCTCGCCTTCCTGCTCGCCATCGCGACCAACCGCCCGGAGCTCTACGAACGCCACTACGTGTGGCTGTTCTGGCTCAATGTGGCGCTGGCCAGCACGCTGGTGCTGGTGATCGTGGTCGCCGGCGTGCGCCTGCTCTGGCGCGTCGCCCGCGGCCGCTTCGGCTCGCGCCTGTTGCTCAAGCTGGCGGCGATCTTCGCCCTCGTCGGTGTCGTGCCGGGCGTGTTGATCTACACGGTGAGCTACCAGTTCGTGTCGCGCTCGATCGAGAGCTGGTTCGACGTCAAGGTCGAGGGTGCACTCGATGCCGGTCTGAACCTCGGCCGCGGCACCATCGATGCCATCGTCGGCGACCTCGCCACCAAGACGAGGCTCGCGGCCGAGCGACTCGGCGAGACTGCGGCGGCGCCGGAGCCGCTTGCTCTCGAGCGGCTGCGCGAGCAGCTTTCGGCGCAGCAGATCGCCGTCGTCGGCAGCGCCGGACAGACGTTGCTCATGACCGGCTCGACGAGCATCGAGCTGATGCCCGAGCGGCTGGCGGCGTCGCTGCTGAAACAGGTGCGCACGCAGCGCGTCGTCAGCATCGCCGAGGGTCTGGACGAAGACGCCGCCGCCGCCGGCAGCGCCGCACGCGTGCGCGCCGTGGCGCTGATCCCGAGCAGCAATTTCGCGCTCGGCGCGCAGGAGCGCTATCTGTCGGTGACGCAGTCGATCGCCCCGGCGCTGGCCGCCAACGCACTCGCCGTGACCAGCGCCTACCGCGAGTACCAGCAGCGCGCGCTGGCGCGCTCCGGCCTGCGCAAGATGTACATCGGCACCCTCACACTCGCGCTCGTGCTCGCCGTCTTCAGCGCCCTGCTGCTCTCGGTGGCCCTCAGCAACCAGCTGGCGCAACCGCTGTTGCTGCTCGCCGAAGGGGTCGATCAGGTCGCCCGTGGCGACTTCAGTTCGAAGGCGGTGTTCGCCTCGCGCGACGAGCTCGGCGGCCTGACGAGGTCTTTTGCCGAGATGACCGAGCAGCTCTCCGACGCACGCGAGCTCGTGCACCGCAGCGTCACGCAGGTCGAAGGTGCGCGCGCCAACCTGCAGACCATCCTCGACAACCTGACCGCCGGGGTCATCGTCTTCAACCGCGCCGGCGCCATCGACACCGTCAACCCGGGCGCGACGCGCATCCTGAAGCTGCCGCT
>JBDTCA010000382.1:0-7613 GCA_039923815.1 Caldimonas sp.
TCGACGTTCATGATTGCCGCGTTGCCGACGACGCCGAGCCGAGGCAGCACGACGAAGAGGATCGTGATGCCGGTGCCGTAGAAAAGCGTGAGCAGCGCCAGCCCGACCCAGCCGGCGGACGCGTCGGGCAGCCGGAAGCCGCCGCGCCAGGCCACGGCGGCCAGTGCCAGCACGGCGACGATCGACATCGTGGCGGCGGTGCGCAGGCGGCCGTCGAGGCCGCCGGCTTCGTGCTGCGTCAGCACCAGCGCCAGCCCGAACACCCCCGCCGCCGTCAGGGCAAAGGCGACGCCGGTGCCGATGAGCTGCCACTGCAGCGCCGCGCCGACGCCCGAGGCGGCACCGAGCACGTCGAGCGCGAGCGCCAGGCCGACCAGCATCACCGGCATCGCCAGCACGACGCGGCGTTCCGGCCGATGGCGGTAGAGCAGGCGGGCCCAGAGGGCGGTCCAGAGCGGGTAGGTGTTGAAGGCGAGCAGAGCCAGCGCCACCGGCAAGCGCGCCACTGCCGAGTAGAGGCAGGCGCTCTGCACCGCGATGGCGAGCCCGATCGCCGGCAGGAAGCGACGTTGCCGTGACGTCAGCGCCAGCGGTACGCGTTGGCCCAGCAGCACCAGGCCCACGACGAGCGCTGTCGCCGTGCTGCGGACCGCGATGGCGGTGACAACGTCGACGCCGTGGTCGAAGGCCACGCGCGCGGCGACATGGTTGGCGCCCATCAGGAAGCCGATCGAGAGCAGCGAGACGAAGGCAGTGATCGACAGGGCCGTGGCAGGGGATCGCGCGCTCATCGCGGCATTGTCGCGGCGGCTTCGAGTGAGCGAATGGCAACGGACGGCATCGGGCAGCGAGCCTGCGGCACTGTTAGGCTCGCGCCCCGATGACGCCTGCCGCCCTGTTTCGCGACCCGTTCTTTCGTCGTGGCGCCCGCGACATGCTGGTCTTCGGCCCCGGCCTGGCGGCGTGGGGCGTGGTCAGCGGCGTGGCGATGTCGCAGAGCGGCCTGGGCACCGGCCTGTCGGTGCTGATGTCGCTCACCGTCTTCGCCGGCACCGCCCAGCTCGCCTCGCTGCCGCTGTTCGCCAGCGGCGCGCCGATGTGGGTGATCTGGGCCTCGGCGTTCTGCGTCAACCTTCGTTTCCTGATCTTCAGCGCCCAGTGGCGCCGCCATCTCGGCCACCTGCCGCGCGGCCGTCGCCTCGCGCTCGGATACTTTCTCGCCGACCTGAACCTGCTGCTGTTCCAGAAGGCGTGGCCGAGCGGCGGCTACGAGCCCGGGCAGGCGCGCTACGCGATCGGCGGCGCCACTGCGGCCTGGCCGCTCTGGCAGACATCGTCGCTGGCTGGCATCTTCCTGGCGGCGAGGGTCCCGATCGAATGGGGGCTCGGCTTCGCCGGCACGCTGGCCATGCTCGGACTGGCCTATTCGCTGCTCACCGACCGTGTCGCCTGGGTCGCGGCCATGGTCTCGGCCACGGCGGCCATCGCGGCATACGCGTTGCCGCTGAAGCTGAACATCCTGGTTGCCATCGTTGCCGCGGTCGCCGTCGGGCTGGTGATGACGCGCACTTCGCAGGCGGCGGCAGAACCCGAACTGCGGCCATGACGACGACGCTGCCCTTTGCCGAGACGGCGCTGACGATCCTCGGCATGGCCGTGGTCACGGTGGTCGCGCGTGGCTTCTTCCTCTTCGGGCGCCGCGAGCCGGCCATCCCGGCGCCGTTGCTGCGTGCGTTGCAGATGGCGCCGCTGGCGGCCATCGTCGCCGTCCTGGCGCCCGAGATCTTCATGTCCCACGGCGCGCTGGTCTCGACCTGGCGTGACGCCCGCCTGTTCGCCGCGGCTGCCGCCACGCTCTGGTACGCCTGGCGGCCCGGCATGCTCGGACCGTTGCTCGCCGGCTTCGCCGTCTACCTGCCGCTTCACCTCGCCTGGGGCTGGTGAGCGACCCCACCTTACTTGTAGAAGGCCTCGACGCGGCCCTTCAGCTTGATGAGCAGCGGCTGGCCCTGGCGGTCGAGCGTCTTGCCCGAAGGCACCTTGACCCAGCCTTCGCTCACGCAGTATTCGCAGACGTCGACGCGTTCCCTGTCGTTGAGGCGGATGCCGATGCCGTGCTCGAACACGGCGGCGACGTGATGCGGACTGCGCGTGTCGATGGAGAGACGGTCGGGCAAGGCGGGCGGAGCAGGCAGGGCGGTGTCGGTCATGCCCTATTTTTACCGCCAGGCGCGCCGAGGTGGCCTCGGGAGCGTCAAATGCTGGCTGCGACGCGCCGCGGCTTCGTCGCCTGATGACGCCGCCTTTTCTCCTTTCATGACCTTGCTGACGTGCTCGATCGCCTGAACGTCCTCTGCCGCTGGCTCGCTGCCGCCGCCGCAGCGTCGTTGTGCGCATGCTCCTCGGGCGTGCTCGACCCGCGCGGCCCGGTCGGCCGGGCCCAGAAGACGATCCTGATCGACTCGCTGGCGATCATGCTGGCCATCGTCGTGCCGACGATCATCGCCACGCTCGTGGTCGCCTGGTGGTTCCGGGCCTCGAACAAGCGCGCCACCTACCGCCCCGAATGGGCCTTCTCCGGCCGCATCGAGCTCGTCGTCTGGTCCATCCCGGTGATGGTGATCCTGCTGCTCGGCGGCGTCACGTGGATCGGCGCCTACCAGCTCGATCCGGCCCGGCCGATCGAATCCAAGACACCGCCGCTCGACATCCAGGTCGTGTCGCTCGACTGGAAGTGGCTGTTCATCTACCCGGACCAGCACGTCGCCCAGGTCAACGAGCTGGTCGTGCCGGCCGGCGTGCCGCTTCACTTCACCCTCACCTCGGCCAGCGTCATGAACACCTTCTTCGTGCCGCAGCTCGGCAGCATGATCTACACGATGAACGGCATGGCGACGCAGCTCTGGCTCCGCGCCGACGAGCCCGGCACGTTTCACGGCCTCTCCGGCCACTACAGCGGCGATGGCTTTTCCGACATGCACTTCCAGGTCCGGGCGCTGCCGGCCGACCAGTTCGCGGCCTGGGTCGGCGCCACGCGCGGTGCCGGTGCACGGCTCGACAGTGCGGCGTATACGGCGTTGATGCGGCAAGGTGTCGAGCCGAAGCCGATCCTCTACGGCGCCGTGGAAGACGGCCTCTTCGACCGCATCGTCGGCCAGCACATCCCGCCCGGCCCCGGGCCGGCGCTCGCGGGTGGCGGCAGCAAGGAGAAATGACGATGTTCGGCAAGCTGACCTGGGCCGCCATCCCGTTCGACCAGCCGCTGCCCCTGCTGTCGGCGGCCGTCGTCGGCCTGGTCCTTGCCGGCGTGCTCGGCTGGGTCGTCGTCAAGGGCCACCTGCCGTACCTCTGGAAGGAATGGCTGACCAGCGTCGATCACAAGCGGATCGGCATCATGTACATCGTCCTGGCGCTGGTGATGCTGCTGCGCGGCTTCTCCGATGCCCTGCTCATGCGTGCCCAGCAGGCGGTGGCCATGAATGCGCCCGGCTTCCTGCCACCCGAGCACTTCAACCAGGTCTTCTCGGCGCACGGCACGCTGATGATCTTTTTCGTGGCGATGCCGTTCGTGATCGGCCTCATGAACTACGTGGTGCCGTTGCAGCTCGGGGCGCGCGACGTGGCCTTCCCGACCCTCAACTCGGTCGGCTTCTGGCTCACCGCGACGGGCGCGCTGCTGATCAACATCTCGCTCGTGGTCGGCGAGTTCGCGCGCACCGGCTGGCTGCCGTACCCGCCGCTCTCCGAGCTGGCCTATTCGCCCGGGGTCGGCGTCGACTACTACCTGTGGGCGCTGCAGATCGCCGGCGTGGGCACCCTGCTCGCCGGCGTCAACCTCGTCACCACGATACTGAAGGTCCGGGCGCCGGGCATGACGTACCTGCGCATGCCGATGTTCTGCTGGACCGCGCTGGCGTCAAACCTGCTCATCGTCGCCGCGTTCCCGATCCTCACCGCGACGCTGGCGATGCTGATCCTCGATCGCTACCTGGGCTTTCACTTCTTCACGAACGATGGCGGCGGCAACGTCATGATGTTCATGAACCTGATCTGGGCCTGGGGCCATCCCGAGGTCTACATCCTGATCCTGCCCGCCTTCGGTGTCTTCTCGGAGGTGGTGTCCACGTTCTCGAGCAAGGCGCTGTTCGGCTACCGCTCGATGGTGGTCGCGACCATGGCCATCTGCATCGTCTCGTTCATGGTCTGGCTGCACCACTTCTTCACCATGGGCGCCGGGCCGAACGTGAACGCCATCTTCGGCATCGCCACGATGGTGATCGCGGTGCCCACCGGAGTGAAGATCTTCAACTGGCTGTTCACCATGTACGGCGGCCGCATCCGTTTCAACGCGCCGATGCTGTGGACCCTCGGCTTCATGATCACCTTCGTGATCGGCGGCATGACCGGCGTGCTGCTCGCCGTGCCTCCGGCCGACTTCGTGTTGCACAACAGCGTCTTCCTGGTTGCCCACTTCCACAACGTCATCATCGGCGGCGTGCTGTTCGGCGCCTTCGCCGGCTACGAGTACTGGTTCCCGAAGGCCTTCGGATTCAAGCTGCACGAGGGCCTGGGCAAGGCGTCGTTCTGGTTCTGGATCGTGGGCTTCTACGTGGCGTTCATGCCGCTCTACGTGCTCGGTCTGATGGGCATGACGCGGCGCATGCAGCACTACACCGTGCCCGAGTGGCAGCCCTGGCTCGGGCTGGCCGCGGCGGGTGCGGTGCTGATCGCCATCGGCATCCTGCTCATGGTGGTGCAGCTGGTCTACAGCATTCGCCACAGAGAATCGCTGCGCGACCTGACGGGCGACCCCTGGCACGGCCGCTCGCTCGAGTGGTCGATGCCGTCGCCGCCGCCGGTGTTCAATTTCGCGGTGCTGCCGAACGTGGAAGGCGAAGAAGCCTACTGGGCCATCAAGCAGCGCGCCATCGAGCAACAGCAACTGCGCCCCGAGCCCGAGTACACCGACATCCACATGCCACGCAACAGCCCGGTCGGATTCATCTGCGCCTTCTTCGCGACGATCATGGGCTTCGCCCTGATCTGGCACATCTGGTGGCTCGTGATCGTCGGGCTCGTCTGCGCCTACGCCACCTTCGTGGTCTTCGCCTGGCGCGACGAACATGAAGAGGTGATCCCGGCGGCCACGGTGGCTGCCGTCGACCGCAAGAACCGGAGCGCACGGCGCATCGCTCTTGCTGAACTGGAGCCGCTGACATGAGCGCGAGCCAGGTCACCATGCCCGGGCCGCGCCCGGCCCGGGGCCATGACCATTCGCACGCCGCCGGGTTGTCCGAGGACGAGTTGCACGGACCGTCGAAGAGGATCGTCGTCGCCTATGGGTTCTGGATCTTCCTGATCAGCGACATCATCCTGTTCGCTGCCTTCTTCGCGACCTACGCCGTGCTCACCGACAGCACTGCCGGCGGCCCCGCCGGTCGCGATCTGTTCGACATGCGCACCGTCGCGATCGAAACGGCGTGCCTGCTGACGTCGAGCCTGTTCTGCGGCCTTGCGGGTCTCGGCGCACAGGCGAAGAAGCACTGGCTGTTCTACGGCGGGATGGCCCTGACCTTCGTCCTCGGCGCCGTCTTTCTCGCGATCGAGCTCAATGAGTTCGCTGCAATGATCCAGCATGGTGCGGGGCCGCAGCGCAGCGCCTTCCTCTCGGCCTTCTTCGCGCTTATCGGCTGCCACGGCCTGCACGTCTTCGCCGGCCTGCTCTGGCTGCTGACGATGATGGCGCAGGTGTTCGCAAAGGGATTCCGCGACGACATCCTGCGGCGCATCCTCTGCTTCAACCTGTTCTGGCACACCCTCGACATCATCTGGGTGGCCCTGTTCAGTCTGGTCTATCTCGTGGGGCTCGCCATATGAATCTGATGGTTCCGGAAGAAGAAGGTCGGCGTGGCGACATCGCGCCCGGCGACGGACAAGGCTCGAGCGGGATCGCCAAGGGCGTGGCCGGCTATCTGATCGGCTTCGTGCTCGCCGCCGGCCTCACCGTGGTCTCGTTCTACCTGGCGCGCAGCTCGCTGGTGTGGGCACCAAGCATCCCGATCGCGCTTTCGGTGCTGGCGATCGCGCAGATGGGCGTGCACCTGGTCTTCTTCCTGCACATGACCTCGGGGCCCGACAACGTCAACAACCTGCTGGCCCTCGCCTTCGGGTTGCTGATCGTCATGCTGCTGGTGTTCGGCTCGCTGTGGATCATGACGCACATGAACCACAACATGATGCCGATGGATCAGCTCATGCGCATGCAGCGCTGAGCCGATTCCGAGCCCTCAGCTCGCGCACTTGAGCTGCATCGATTCGATGCGGCCACCGAAGCCGAGCTTTTCCGCCAGGCCAGGCTCGCGACTGTTGGGCTGAAAGCCCACCGAGCGTGCCGACAGAAACTGGCGCTGATAGAGCAGCAAGGTGGCGCGCGGTCCGGTGACGACGCTCTTGATGTCGCGCTTGAGCTGGCGCGCGCTGCCCTTGTCGAGCGTCTTCAGCTCGGCTGGACCCACCAGCGTGAGCGAGTCACCATTGAAGTTGCGCTCGTCGAAGAACGTCGCCCAGCAACCGTTTTGCACAGCCGCGCCGGCGCCGACGTTGGGCAGCAACACGACGGCGTTGTCGGGTTCGGCGTCAGCTTTGGCGCTGCTCGACGGGTACATGGAGCCGCAGCCCGCGAGAGCGGCCGCAGTGGCCACGACGGCAAGGGAGGAAAGTATCTTCATGGCAAGGGTCTTGATTCGTGAGGGGATTGCTCACTAGCGAGCGGCGTGCCCGGGCGCCACAGCGTCATGTCGGTGCAGGGCGCTCGCCGCCGTTCAATATTTGAGCCAGGTTGCCTTGACGGTGCTTTGCGCGATCCCGGGCTTGGCGTAGTCGCACACCCCGTCCGCGAAAACCGCCGCCAGTCGCACCTTCTCCGGCGTGGTGAACGCCGCCGGGGCGTAGTCGGCGTCGGCGATCGGCTTGAGCTGGCACTTGACGACGTCGTCGGTCACCGGGCTGCCGGCGACCACCCGCGGCGGCACCGTCTTCGGGTAGATCGCATTGCACGCGTTCGCCCCGTCGAGCGTGGCGGTCTCGCGGTGGCGCACCGCGTCGGTGACGCCCCAGCAGGAGTCGACGGCATCGGCCGGCTTCAGGCGCACCACCTTGGCGGGCGTCAGCGGCGCGGCGTCGGCACCGATGGCGTCGAGCCACTGCGTCATCAGCGTCAGGCGGGCCAGGAACGAATTTTTGAGCAGGTCGACCAGCACCAGTTGCTGCGCCGTGCCGAGGCCGAGCAGCGGCGCCAGGCCCGGGTTCGGGAACAGCCAGATGACCTGGTTGTCGGCGTTGCCATTGGCGCGCTTGAGCTGCTCGCGGATCTTGATGTCGTTGTAGATGGTGTGGATGTCTCCCGCTGGCTCGGCATAGGCGCGCATGTGCAGGATCGGCGTCGTGGCGAGGCCGCCGCTGCCCGAGCCGATGCGGCCCATCTCGTACGACGCCTTCAGCGCGCCGGTGTCGGCGACGGTGCGCCGTGCCGTCAGGTTGCCGTCGCTGTCGAAGCCGCCGACGCGTTCGTTGACGTCGAGGAACTGCGTCGTCGTGATCGCGCCCGATTTGAG